>CAYVML010000100.1:0-6465 GCA_964452475.1 uncultured Dehalococcoidales bacterium | reverse complement strand
AAACCTTGTCTTCTCGGTAGATAAAACAAACGATGTCTGCATCCTGTTCAATGGTACCACTTTCTCTAAGGTCTGAAAGCTGTGGTCTTTGCTTTGGTCTCCATTCCACTGCTCTGCTGAGCTGTGACATAGCTAATACAGGAACATTTAGCTCTCTGGCCATTATCTTTAGTGAACGTGTTATCTTACTCAATTCCTGCACACGATTCTCATTTCTGCCGCTGCTGGCTATTAGTTGTATATAATCGATTATTACCAAGTCGACCGTGCGCTCAAACTGGAGTCGTTTTGCTTTGCTCCTTATATCAATGGCTTGAATCTGGGGAGAGTCATCTATATAAATGGAAGCTTCGGAGAGCAAACCGCTGGCCTCCATTATTTTAGCCTCATCATGTTCATTGAATCGTCTCAGGCGTATATAGTGCGCATCTACCTCGGATTCGCTGGATAAAAAGCGCTCAACTACAGATTCCTTTGACATTTCTAAGCTGAAGATGGCAACACAAGCCCCCTGGTTAACAGCGGCATTTCTGGCGATGTTCAGAGCTAAGCTAGTTTTTCCAAGGCTCGGCCTGGCAGCCAGAATGATTAAGTCCGATTTATGAAGTCCGCCAAGTATGGCATCTATACCACTAAAACCTGTTAGGACGTGCCCTCCATAGCCATCTAACGATACTATAGGTGTGCCGCTATTATCGAAATAGTTACTGAGAATATCACGAATTGAACTAAACTCACGAAAGTCATGTCCCCTCCTTACCTGAAAGAGCAGGTCTTCTGCTTTGCTGAGACTCTCATCTACGTCTGGTCCTGCCTTATAGCCGATGGCAGATATCTGCACGGCAGCAGCGATGAGACGACGCATTATAGCCATGCGGGAAACTATTTGGGCGTAATATTCAATATGCAGCGAGGTTGGTACTATAGAGATTAGATGACTCAAATAACCAGCGCCACCACTATGCTCCAATTTGTTCTCGTTGACTAATTCATGGGCGACAGTGATCTGGTTTATAGCTTCATTACGCTGGTATAACGAAAGACATGCCTGATAAATCCAGCGATTTGTTTCTGAAAAAAAATCATCGCCCTTCAGCAACCCTAGCACTTTCAAAATTGCATCCGGGTCAATCAGTAAAGAGCCATTTACTGCTTCCTCAGCATCTATGTCCTGGGGAAGTGATCTTTCTTGGGCCATATACTAAGCCTTCTCTTGCTCAATAACCACGGTGATGGCAGGTTCAAAGTCTTTACTTAATCTCACCGCTACCTGATGGCTGCCTATCTCCCGCAAAGCTTTATCTATCACTATCTTCCTTTTATCTATTGGCGAGCCTAAAAGTTGACTCAATTCATCGGCTATTGCTGAAGCCGTTATGGAACCAAAGAGCCGTTCACCAGCCCCAGAACGAGCTGTAAAATGAAGTGTTTGTCCTTCAATCTGTCCTGCAATCTTAGCTAATTCTTCAACATCAAGCTCTCTCCTGATGCCATCGTTTCGAATATTCAACTCTGCCTGTTTAATGGCTGCTGTTGTGGCGGGTAGAGCTAAACCGCTGTGTATCAGGAAATTCTTGGCATACCCATTGCTCACCTCTTTTATTTCACCAGCCTTCCCTTTCCCCTTGACATTCTTTAGGAAAATAACCTTCATAAGTACTTCACAATCCTTATACTGTTACAGCAGCACATTCTTCACCGGCTTGCCACCGACCTTACTGTTATATGACTTTTCCGGTGTAAAAACTTCTTTTATAGCTTACTCCTTTGCTTCCTTGACCTCGACTTTTAGATACAAAGGTACACCACCGGTATTTTTTAATAAACTGTAATTGGATTTAAAAAGCTCATTTGGGAAGCCATCTATCAATTTGTAGGCAAGACGGAAGCCTTTGGTAAAAGTGTTTGGCTCTATAAACTGGTATCCCTGACTGGTCAGCCACACTTCTGGATAAAATATAAATCCCTTACGCAGAAAAGCATTAACGGCTGCCATATCTCGAGATATGTTGTGTCTCGGCCCATCAATGGTATATCCGTTATTGATTAGTTTTTGCAAATATTCAACGTCCTTTATAAGTTCAAGTTGCATACCTCGCTCCTCCCGCTCTGGTTAGTGGTAATTATACTGAATTAATATATAGAATACTCCTTACAGCAGGGTTCAAACTAACTTTCCAGTATAATAAATAGCTTTAAACTAGATTTGATATTGTAGCATCTTTTTATCATCTCGGTTGGGGGCAATTATTCGCGATTTCACTCAGCTGTTGAGGAATTCATTCCTAATTTTCTCCAGTATTCCCTGATAACCGAGAACATCAACAATGGTCGTGGCCATGGATTTGGCAGCATCAATCAACCCCTTAGTTCCCGCTTCAGATATAGCAGCAGTGGCAAATTCAGGAGTATGTATCGCAAGACCAGGTGGCGCTATAGACACTGTTGCATGTATGCTGGGTACTATCTGGCTTACATTTCCCGTATCAGTGCTACCGATTATGAAGCTTGGTTTCAGCTCTTCCATCTTACGTCCAAGTGATCTCATATTAGTATCGAATAGTTCGGCCAGGGTTAAATTATTTTTCATGGAAGCATACATCTTATCTTCCCATCTATATTGCAGCCTGGCACCAGTGGCTGTTGCTGCTCCTTTGAAGCAGTTCACTACTTTGACCTTTAACTCTTCAAGATATGCATTATCCATACTTCGTATGATGAATATACCAGCACTGTGCGCTGGTATTATATTAGGAGCCTCACCTCCATCGGTAATTATTCCATGAATACGGCTGTCATCTCTTATGTGCTGTCGTAGTGAGTTGATATTATTAAAAGATAAGAGCATGGCATCAAGAGCGTTTATCCCTTTATGGGGTTGAGCAGCAGCATGAGCGGGCTTGCCAAAAAATTCAACCTCAAGATTGTTTAAAGCAAGTGCCAGGATAGTTGCTGCATTAACTGTTGATGGATGCACCATCATGGCCAGGGCTAAATCATTAAAGGCAGCGGCTTTAACCATATCTATCTTGCCGCCAAATATCTCCTCTGCGGGTGTTCCTATGACGACAATACTACCGCCAAAAGCGTCCACGGCAGCTTTACAAGCAATACCAGCTCCAACGGCTGAGGTGGCTATTATATTATGACCACAAGCATGACCTAACTTTGGTAACGCATCATACTCGGCAATCACCGCGATCTTCGGTTCTCCTTGACCATATGTTGCCTTGAATGCAGTAACTAATCCGGCAATACCTGTTTCTATCTGAAATCCATTGTCCTTGAGATAGCTAGTAAGCCAGGAGGCTGCCTTATGTTCTTCAAAGCCCAGTTCGGGGTTGTCATGTATTTTATGGCTTAATTGAGTTAACTCTTTATTTTGGCTATCTATAATATTGGTAACTGCTACTTTTAAATCATCTATACTCTTCATACTTGAAACCTCCATGATTAGCTATTATACTTTAAGCTGACTTCTGATTTCTAGGTTTTTTATTTATAATCATGAAGGCGGAAGAATTTAGCGGTGTGCCTTTAGAAGGCTTGTTTAATGTAGCTCAGTTATTGGGGCAACCTATTGGATCGAGACATAATTATAGTATAGGTGAAATACTTGTAGGGAAAAATAAAGATTTAGTTAGAGGAGATATTACTGTGATTCGTAGTGGCAAGGGAATAATAATACGAGGTGAAGCGACTGTTGATGTGGAGCTTACCTGCAGTCGCTGTCTTGATATTTTTCTTCAGCCAATAAGCTTTCGCATAGAGGAAGAGGCTATTTATTTACAGAACATACCTGGTAATACACCCTTATTTGAGGAAGTGGATGGTTTTACTATCGATAGCCATAACGTGCTTGACCTCGGTGAGCTGCTTCGACAGTATACATTATTAAATATACCAATGAAGGCACTATGTAAGCCTGATTGTATAGGGAATAAGGAGGTATTTTAGTATGGCCCTGCCTAAAAAGAAATATGGAAAATCGCGTCAAGGGAAGAGACGCAGTCATCTTAGATTAACTATTCCAGAATTAGATATCTGCCCTCAATGTCATAGCCCTAAATTAGCACATCACGTGTGCTCTACCTGTGGCTATTATAATGATAGACAGGTAATAGAAGTAGAGAGCACTACTAGAAAAGGCTAAATATAGAAATGACAGGAGCAGCAAAGGTTGCTTATGTCTTTCCTGGTCAGGCATCTCAGGAAGTAGGGATGGGCTCAGACCTGTATCAGAGATTTCCTATAGCCAGAAGTATTTTTAATCAGGCTGATGATGTATTAGGCTTTTCTCTCTCTCAGTTATGTTTCAATGGTCCTGAAGATGAGTTGGTAAAGACGGTTAATGTCCAGCCGGCTATTGTTGCAAACAGTATAGCTTGTCTGAAGGTGGCACAACAGTATTATATTGGCTTGAATACACCTTCATTTGTAGCTGGACATAGCCTTGGTGAATATACCGCATTGGTGGCTACTGGAGTGTTGGAATTTGGAGATGCCTTGAAGTTGGTTAGAGAAAGAGGCAGATTGATGTATGAAGCAGGGCAGCGAAGTAAAGGTGGCATGCTGGCCATTATTGGGACTGACTTAGGCCTAGTTGAAGAGATATGTACGTATAGTGGTTGTAGCATCTCTAATGTTAATTGTCCTGGACAGATTGTAATAAGCGGTGATATTGACGCTTTGACTGAGGCCAGCAAATTGGCCAAGGAGAGAAAGGTGCGACGTGTTATCCCTTTAAAAGTAAGTGGAGCTTTTCACTCTGCCTTAATGGAACCGATTATAGATGAATTTCAACAACTCATTTTGAACTTTCCCTTTAGCACCCCAAATTACCCAGTTATAGCTAATGTAACCGCTCAGCCGCTTGTCAGTATCAATGGGATACGAGAGGAACTGGTAAAACAACTTCGCTATTGTATACAGTGGCAAGCTTCTATTGAATATCTGTGGGATAAAGGAGTCTCAATATTTTATGAAATTGGCCCTGGTAGAGTCTTGAGTGGATTAATAAAGAGGATTTGCCCTGATGCTCAGATATTTAATATATCAGGCAATGGAAATGTTACTTAATTAAGGAATTTGTATGTGCCTAACTAATGACTGGCTATGAGTTCAAGGCGAAAAGCGAGAATAGGCGCACTGCGATTGCTTTATGAGCTTGACTGTACGCATCATGACTTTGAAGATGGGATGGCTCATCTTATGGAGGAAGGACTATTACCAAAAGCGACTCGTAGTTTTATGATAAATCTTGTCCAGGGAGTTCTAGATAACAAGCATAAAATTGATGATATCATTGAGCGATTCGCTGTGGCTTTTCCTGTTACGCAAATGGCGATTATTGATAGAAGTGTATTGAGAATTGCCATTTGGGAGATTTTGTTTAATAATGACACTCCATTTAAGGTGGCTATAGATGAGGCTGTTGAACTTGCAAAAATATTCGGGGGTGATTCATCTCCGCGATTAGTTAATGGTGTATTGGGATCCATAGTGACTGAATACCATGTGGCAAATCCAAATAACGAATGATAATTAAGGAGGGAAAATGTCAACTGTTTTCGAGCGACTGAAGAAAGTTATTGTGGAACAATTGGATGTTGAGGAAAAAGACGTAAACCTTAAAACATCTCTTGTTGATGACCTAAACGCTGATTCACTGGATCTGGTGGAGCTTATCACAGCAATTGAAGAGGAATTTAGCAATCAAGGGAAGAAGTTGGAAATATCTGATGAAGATGCTGAGATAATACAGACTGTACAGAGTGCAGTAGATTATCTTATTAGTCAGGGTATAGCAGACGAGTAGATTAACTGTAAAATAAGTAATACCACTTTTGAATAAGAATAATATGGAAGAGATGCAGGCAGGTGGAGTATTACGCTAGAATCTCAGCTATTTTATTATAAATATCAAACAGGGATGTTTGATATATGATTGGAGATATCCCGTAATACATTTTCCAGTACGCTTTTCCATTGTTGCCCTAGCAATCGAGAATCAATGCTAATTTTGGTAATGCCTAATTTAATAGCACTATCGTGGTATTTAATGGCGGGTATATTTTCTTTTTTTGGTAACTTTATAGTGATGCGCTTTCTATGAGTTAAGATAGAAGTTACTTCTGCCTGAATGGCTAGTATCCTTATCCTGGCTACGTAGAGCAGGTTCTTGGCGGGTTCTGGTAATATACCAAACCTGTCTCTTAGCTCTTGCATTATTTTATCCAGATCTTCCTGATGTCTGACTTTTGCTAACCTACTATAAAGCATTAATCGCATATTTAGGTTTGTTATATATTTTTCAGGCATGTAAGCTGTAAGTGGAAGAACGATGCTGGGTGGTGGTAGCGTCCTAGATTTAGCAATAGAACTTAGACCTTCAGGAGTTCCCCTTGATTTAAATATGTCAACTGCATCGGCTAGCAGCTGGCAATAGAGATCGAAACCTATAGC
>CAYVML010000099.1:0-6476 GCA_964452475.1 uncultured Dehalococcoidales bacterium | reverse complement strand
CAATCTCGGTGAAAAAACCAGGAACTATCTCCGGATGAATTGTATTGAACTGGCGCCGGCCGGTCCTGCAAATCCCAAGGGAAATGGAACGGACGAGGGCGCTTTCAGTCAGATGAAGCAGGTCCTGGGAACGATTCGGTTGGATACGTCCTCACCAAGAGTCTTTGCCAGAAGTGTTTTGGAAAAGCTGATTTCCCTCTATGTCACCATGCGAAACCGAGTCTTTGTAAAGGAAAAAACATTAAACTCTTTGAACTGGACAAGGAGAATACACAAAGGTGTATAATTTAGTTTCAGTAACTTTATCGTATGTTCGTTTTGCTCTAATCCGCTCGTCTCTAAATATAGAGACGCTGTGGTTGAATTCATCCAACAGAGGATACCATCAGGCTGGGGGCATGCTTTCTCAACAAGATGCTACAGTAATGGCTGGGCTATAGGTAATTTAGCTTATAAAAAAATAAAGGAGGAATAGTACCATGCAGAATCAACTAGAGTATTATAATGACTTAAAAAAACAGGGTCAGAAACGTGATCAGGCTCTCCCGAAAATGGCTGCTGCCCAGGATGTTATGCGAGAAGAAGCCTACAAGGATGGACTGCTTAGTTGCAAGGTTAAACGATTAATAGCTTTAGGGATAGCTCTTGGGGCAGGCTGCACCGGATGCATGCTGGGTCAAACTAAGCTAGCGATAGACGCTGGTGCGACCAGAGATGAGCTTTTTGAGGTTATCGGAATAGCTATAAGCATGAGAGGAACTACTGGCGGAGCAGAGGCATTAAAAGTAATCAAGTTCCTGGATGAACTAGATACTGAGTAATCTTGACCTGCCCAAAATAATTCGGTCCAGTGATAAGATTTGCTATGTCCTTTTGGACATAAATCTATAGCCTATTCAACTGCGAAAATAGTATAGTACTGATAAGAAAATGAATGATCTGTTAAGAACTGATAACTAATGGTTGAACCAATAAGCGAGTTAAAAAGGATTTGCCTGAATAATAGATATGATGAAATTCATCAACAATCATGGGTTTCAAAACATATTAACCGCCATATTTCAATACGTTTTACCCGGCTTTGTCTTATCCTTGGATTATCGGCAAACCAGGCAACACTGACCTCACTACTACTTGGAATTGCTGCTGGTATCTTCTTCATAAGACCTCAACCACTCTACTGGCTCATTGGCTTATTAATCCTGTATCTAGCCACGATTTTTGATTGTGTAGACGGTGAAATTGCCAGGTACAGAAAGCAATCATCTTCAGAAGGCAGATATTTTGATGTTATAGTAACGTATTTCTTGTTTCCATACATCCTGGCATGCATGTCATTTGGTCTCTATAACATTGTTCAAGGTCTTGAGGTATTTATTGCAGGTTTTCTTGCGGTAATAGGGATGAGCCTTGTTTTTGTTCATCAACCCCTGGCACAGTCAATCCAATATGAACAGAAACTTACGTATGTCGCTACCAAAGCCGTAGCCAAAAAGCAATACAGCATCATTAACCATGCATATAAGCTGTCCAAAGCTATATTAATCATCCCTGAATTCACATTTATTCCCCAGTTCTTACTTGTTACTATCCTGGACTGCTTCATTGAACCATTTCACATTGCCAGTTTTACAGCAAATGCCAGATTTCTGTACCTGGTGTTTTTTGCTGCAGGGACAATAGCATCAGTAATAGTCCGATACTATGCCGTAAAGCGTTATGGCATCGATATTAGTGTGTGAGCTTCATAGAGTGTTCAGAAGTAGTTATTGCCAGCAAATCATTTATTGCCATCAGTTAACCTCAGTAACTCTAATGCCTTTACTATTTCATCAGAGCGATTTTTTATAAGTAATGAAAGGCATACCTAATACTTTCCTGGGATTTTATCAACCAGAACTACTATGGGTTGTAACCCTAAATAAACAAATCCTATGGTTCTAAATGTTGCCGTACAAACATCATTGTGATAACTTATTGAACAATGTAACAGGAGAGGAATTTAAATGGAGCAAAACGATAAACAGGTATTTTCAGGAGATTCAAGCACCAGCCTGAAACCAAATGATGCCGGATTGTTATGTTATGTCGGTGGCTGGGTTACAGGGATTATATTCCTCATCATAGAAAAGAAGAATACCCTGGTTCGGTTCCACGCTATGCAGTCCCTCGTCAGCTTCGGTATTCTTCTCATAGCCATTTCTATTGCTGAAAATATCCGTAGACTAACCAACTGGGCAAGCCGTGGTATGCCACTATTTCCACTGGAAATCGCCACGAACACTGTTTTTGGCATCCTCATTGCCATAACCTTTGTGTTATGGATAATCCTTATGCAGCAAACCCATCATAGCCACTTCGTCAAAGTCCCCTTGTTCGGTAAGCTGGCATTAGACTTACTGGCCAGGCTTGATGGTATAAGCAAGGAAGATTTTGAACGGGAAATGAAACCCCTAGAGGAAAAGGCAGCTTCGGAGTATGCTCCTCCTGAAGAGCCCAGCAAGTATCCAGAAAGAGCACCCAGCTATTATATGAGGAGTAAGAAGGCTGGTAGAATCGCATCATCGGCTGGAACAATTGCCTGGAATATTGCACTGCTGGTTCTATTCAATTTCTTCAGCCAGTATATTGCTTGCTATTATGGGAGAAAGGTAGACGGAGTCACCTTATGGAATATATATCCACTGTTAACTCAAAACTTTGAGCTACTGGTACTACCCCTCTTTAACGCAGTATTGATTTTATCGATAATAGGCCACAGCCTTGCCATCGCTTTCGACAGGTACATACTTCGAGAGATAATCAAGATTGCTTTGCACATACTCAGCCTGGCTGCCATTATTACTTTTATCAGGGTATTTCCGATGGACTTCAGTGTAATCCCCCATGCTGGCGTAGCCACAATTTCCCCAACTATCTTTATTGTAATCCTGACCATTATCGCCATGGTGACAGCAATTGAAGCGCTGGTGATACTCATTAAGCTCATTATCAATATTCTAAAGTAAAAGTGGAGAGGGCTATAGTAACCCTCTTCCTTCTCTATCCTGCCATCTCTCCCTGACTGAACAAGCACTCAGTTCAGTGTCTTTGTATGCCTAAGAGCTAAGCATGGCTTTCAGATCTTTGTCTGGAGAGGTGATGGCCTTAAGATTAAAGTTATCCTAGAGCACCTTCAACACATCATCTGTCATAAAGGCTAGAAGGCTAGCTCCCAAGCGAATTCCTCTAACTCCCATATAAAGCAGAGACAGCAATATCGCTACGGTCTTCTGCTCAAACCACGAGAGCACCATCGAAAGCGGCAGTTCGTTCACCCCACAACTGAAAGCTTTGACAAGGGCAATTACTACCTGGTACTCCGATAATTCCACAGGTAAACAGCCTGCCTCCATAAGTATCCACCTTCGGAATCAACAGACAGTTAGTCGCCACCAGGATTGCTCCTGGAAAATCTGCAAATTCCTTCCTCTGTTTTTGCCAGGCCCTACAATAGTTAACCACCAGGTGCTTGTATTTCCTCAGCGCGTGATAGACATGTGCTGGCAACATCTCTCAATGAGTATAGATATTGATGTCTTTTCCTTAAGTCTGCTTTAGCAACTCCTCCAAATCAAGCAAGTTATGTCCTTTAATCCCCATGTCCCTTTCTGGTTCTTCTATTAACTTTAGCGGGGCTAGGAATACCAAAATGCTCAACATGAGCCTTACTGAGAACCTCCATTGCCTGATAATTGATTTTCCCACATTCCAGAACCAGATCAACGTATCGATTTAAATCGAAATTGACATTGGTGAGTGTTGAGAACAGGGCTTTTGAATAGAAAGCCTCCACTTCAGGATCGGCATAGCCCAGCTCCCTGGCATGGAAATCATAGGCAGCAACTCCCTTCAAGGCGAATATCTGGGTATCCTGTAGGCTGCTGACATTCATTACCGCAAACCCCAATAAAAGTACAGCCTATACCTCCTGCTGTTTGCTCACATTTATAATAAAAAATACTCATTATTCTTTCCTCTTTTTTTATCGTATACCTATTATGTTTAGCTTCATTATAATAATGTCAGCTTCAATCTCATTACATGATTTATATCATATACAGACATAAGCCAGTTTTATTTAATAACACCATTACTTATAAAAAATTGCATGCAGGTACGAAGTGTAAAGAGGAATGTTACATTACTTACAACGACTAAGCTAATATTAAATGAGAGGTAACAAGAAATGGCTGAGATAAAGGTGGATTGTACTGGTGAGACCTGTCCGGTTCCTCTAGTGGAAACACGTAAGGCACTGAGGAAAGCAAAAGAAGGTGACTTGATAGAGATTACTGGAACCCATCCTGCTTCCAAGAAAGAGATACCGATGGCAGTCAAAGCCTTGGGATTGGAACTTGTAGATATCCGGGAGACCAACGGAGTCTGGAAAATCAGGATTCGCAAGTAGAAGGAGAAAGTAAATATGGCCGATAAAGCTACCATTATTGTACACAGTGGAGAAATGGATAAGATATACAGTGCCCTTATAATAGCCAACGGGGCGCTGGCAATGGGAATGGAAGCGTCGCTTTTCTTCACTTTCTGGGGACTACAACGCTTAAAGAAAGGCGGACTGGAAAAAGGACCTCTCTCGAAAATGAACATGCTGGGCCTTGGCAAATGGATGGTTAAACGTAAAATGAGGCAGGCCGGCGCTGCTTCCTTAGAGAGACTATTACAGGATTTCAATGAACTAGGAGGCAAAATCCTTGCTTGTGACATGACCATGGAAATAATGGGGATAAAGAAAGAAGAGCTGCGTGAAGACCTTATATCAGAATATTGTGCAGTTGGCAGCTATATAAATGAGGCAAGAGACTCATCATTAACCCTTTTCATATAGATAGGAGAACAATATGCTAAACAGGCGTCAGGTATATCTGGACAACTCGGCAGCGACCCGGCTGGATGAACGAGTGCTGGAGGCAATGAAACCATATTTCTTCGATAAATATGCCATCGCTACCTCAGAGTTTGCTTATTCACAGGGCATAGAGGCCAGGGAGATATTGGACAATACCAGAGAATTCCTTGCTACTACCCTGGGAGCATCACCTGAAGAGTTCATCTTTAGTTCAGGAAGCACCGAATCCTCAAACATGGCACTGAAAGGAGTGGCGCTGGCTCTTGGTAGCAGGAAAGGGAAACACATAATCGTATCTGGAATCGAGGATTTCCCGGTGCTGAACAGTGCACGAGCCCTTGAGAAACAGGGATTCCAGGTGACATACCTGGATGTAGATAATGACGGTTTTGTGAGCCTCGACAGGCTGAAAGAAGCTATCACTAACGACACAATTCTTGTTTCTATACAGCACGCCAACCAGGAGATCGGTACAATTCAGGATATTACCGGCATTGCCGGTATTTGCAGTGAGAAAGGTGTTCTGTTTCATACAGATGCCACTCACACCTTCACACGGGTTCCCCTCGATGTCAGCATTATACCTGTGGATTTAATAACCGTATCTGCCCATACAATTCATGGCCCCAGAGGTATAGGAGGACTGTATATCCGTAAAGGAACAAAATTAGCCAAGTGGGTAGATGGTGGCTTCCAGGAATTCAACCTCAGGGCAGGGATGGAAAACATACCTGGTGCAGCAGGATTCGCCAAAGCAGTAGAACTGGTCACTCCTGAAGAAACGATGCAATTGCAGTCAATGCGCGACCACATTATTGACCGCATACTGGCCAGGATACCAGATACCGTCCTTAACGGTCATCGCTGGAAAAGGTTACCGCAAAATGCCAACCTCTCGTTCCATTTCATAGAGGGCGAGGCTATCACCCTTCACCTGGACATGCACGGATTTGCAGTAAGCACCGGCTCTGCATGCTTCAGTCGTTCCCTGGAAGGCAGCCATGTTATCTTCGGTATTGGTGGTGACCATGAAAGAGCGCATGGGTCAATGCGCTTTACCTTCGGACGTTATAACACGATGGAGGATGTCAGCGATGTTATCCAAACTCTGGAGGAAGTGGTACAGGAGTTGAGAAGTATTAGCCCACTGGGCAAAGAAAAAGAAAATTAGGAGGGTTAGAAATGAGCTTTCCATATAATGAAATAGTAATGGAGCATTTTCGCCACCCGCACAATGTAGGCAAAATCGAGGATGCCGATGGAAAGGCACTGGAAGGCAGTCCTGCCTGTGGTGACATGGTGTCTGTACATATCAAGGTTAACCCTGAAACGAATATTATCCAGGACATAAAATTTGAATCTTATGGTTGTGCCTCTAACATAGCGACCGGCTCTATCATTACGGAAATGGCTAAAGGGAAAACACTAGATGAAGCCAGGAAAATTACCTGGGAACAAGCTTCGGATGCGCTGGGAGGGCTTCCTAAAATCAAAGCCCATTGCTCGGTACTTGCCATAGAAGGACTACGCTCAGCCATAACCAACTACGAAGAGCGCCACGGTTTGGTAA
>CAYVML010000098.1:5231-6500 GCA_964452475.1 uncultured Dehalococcoidales bacterium | reverse complement strand
TAGATATAACTGCTGTCGGCATAAACTGAGAAGAAGAGATCAGAGTTAACTCCACCGTAAACCTTCCTTGCGGCAATAGAGAGGTCACCGATATTGTATTTGACCAGTAAAGCATTATCGCCTGTCGCTCCCTCTGAACCTGTACGACCTGCGGCATAGATATAGCTACTGTCAGTATAAACTGAGTAGAAGTCATCAGAGTTAAATCCACCGTAAACCTTCCTGGAGTCAATAGAGAGGTCAGCTATGTTGAATTTGACCAGTAAAGTATCATATTTTCCCGCTCCCTCTGAACCTGTACGACCTGCGGCATAGATATAACTGCTGTCGGCATAAACTGAGTGGAACCGATCATCGCTGCCTCCGCCGTAGACCTTCCTGGAGGCAATAGAGAGGTCACCGATATTGTATTTGACTAGTAAAGCATCAGAGCCTCCCTGTAACTCTGAATCTGTAGACCCTGCGGCATAGATATAACTACTGTCAGCATAAACGGAGTCGAAGTAATCTTGGCTGCCTCCGCCGTAGACTCTCCTGGAAGCAATAGAGAGGTCACCGATATTGTATTTGACCAGTAAAGCATCAGAGTTTCCCTGCCCCTCTGAATATGTATGACCTGCGGCATAGACATAATTGCTATCAGCATAAACTGAGTCGAAGTAATCAGGGCTACCTAAACCATAAACCTTCCTTGCAGCAATAGAGAGGTCAGCTATGTTGTATTTGACCAGTAAAGCCTCATCATATCCCTGTCCCTCTGAACCTGTATGACCTGCGGCATAGATATAACTGCTGTCGGCATAAACTGAGTCGAAGTGATCCCAATCGGCTCCGCCGTAGACGCTGGATAAAAGTACCCCATCGATCATAACCTGGCCACCGGTAATGGAAAGATTCAGCTTTGAAGCAACCATGCTTTCGTCAGCAAAGGAATCGGTTACTGAACCAGAGTCCGCCTGAACAACACTGGTGCTGTTCCAGGGAAAGGCCAGAGCTCCAGTTGATAAAACAAATACCAGTACGAGTATCGACGATAACACCTTTAATTTAGACATCTTTCATCTCCTTCAAAAAACCTACCCCATAAGGCCGGTTTCGCCATTAACTCCACAAGGCCCAGACGCCCATATACAGGCCTTGTTTCCACATCACCTTTATACTTAATTTGTTACCCTAACGTATATTTCAATTCTACAATAAATATGTTATTTGTCAATAGTAATATCACTAAATCACATAATTAAGTTAATTAAAATAATATGATAACTT
>CAYVML010000098.1:0-5221 GCA_964452475.1 uncultured Dehalococcoidales bacterium | reverse complement strand
GATAACTTTTAGTAGCCATTACAAGTCTTATACGGTAATGAAAGCATATTATAATCATCGGTTGTATTACATTATAGATACTGAGTCAGTATAAAAATATAATTAGCTATATATTACAATATATTAAATTCTACTCTTGCTAATCTAAGATATTTGGTGAACCGCAAAAAGCTCGAACCTGTGACCCCCTGATTAAAAAGTCATAAGCTCAAAATTACTAGTAAAATGAGATTATCCGTAGTTATTTTGGCTAAAACCACCCTAGATATTACAGAGTAATCAGGGTATCACCTCACCTCCAATTTTATGGCAGTTTGCTTGTCCAGTATATATAAGGACTTGTCTGCCAGGTAGGTTAAATATCCTTAGTCTAATATTATTGTTGGGTCAGTTTTTTAGGGGCAGGTCGCTAACTTAAAAGTTCTACCTATCGTACAGTATTGTCCTTTCTGTTATTCAACGATGGTGTCGTTATCATGATAATCATCGCTGCAAATAAAAAACAGGCAAACAACAACCAGGCTATACGATAGCTCCCATAGTTGTCGTATAGCCAACCAGCCAGGAGTGGACCTATGACACCACCCATTGCTGATAAGCCCATTAGAAAACCAAAAATGGTACCGAGATTATACCTACCGAAGTACTCTCTTACTAAAGCTGCTCGCATGGGAAAATTGCTTCCCCATCCTATGCCAAAGAGGATGATAAAAGGGATGACTACCCACATCATCTCAACAGAAGAAAAGCTGAAAAACAGCAGCCCCATGAAGACCAAGAGCATAAATCCTGTTGCCACTTTAATCTTTTTATATTTGTCACCGAGCCAACCAGCAGAGATTCTGCCAATGATACTGACAAGCGGAATAGCCATTGCTATTAAGCCAGCATCTTCCCTCTCAATGCCAACACTACTGAGATACGGCATTACATGCACGGTTACAGCACTTAAAGGGAGGAAAAAAAGCATCATCGCTACGCCGATATGCCAAAAGCTACGGCTCTTGAGGGCACTCCTAACGCTTGGCTTCTCTTCCGCAAGCTGTGATGACGCGACGCTTTCCTTAGAGATTTTATCCGAGGCCTTATCTCCATCAGGCAAGTAGCCATACTGTTCAGGTTTGTGTCGAACTATAAGTGACAGCGGTATACCCAGGCTCAACATGACTAAACCAAAAATAAAGGCAGTAGTACGCCAGTCGTATATATCAATAAATTTTACTATTATTGGAACCAGAAGGCTGCCAACCGCAAATCCACAAGCCATAATTCCTGTTGCCAAACCAACCTTTTTATTGAACCAATTACTGACAGTAGATACTGTTACTGTAGGACTTAACCCACTGATACCCGTTGCAACAAGAGCGGAGATGAAATAAAACATTATGAGATTACTTAGTTGGCTTAATAGGAATAGTGAAAGACTGAGAAGAATAACTCCAATAATCATAAGTCTTCTAGGCCCCCAACGATCAACGAGGAATCCCATTAGAGGAGCAAGAAGTCCAACGTTTACACCTCTCAATGATGCAGCAAATGAAACCTGTGCATAACTCCAGCCAAACTCATTGACAATAGGTTCAAAAAAGGCGGTAAAGCCAAGAATATAGATTCCACCGTATAAAATGGCAAGAATAAAACATGCGCCAACAATCCACCAGCCGTAAAATATCTTCGGAACTTTTCTAATGTGATCTATCATATTGTTAAATCTTTTTTCCGTTCATTTCATCATTTTCGACCCTTACATATACTGTGCTTATCTGTAATAATTGATGGCCTGCCCTTAGTAGCATAGCCGGGGTTGTTTTGAACTTACTCCAATCATTGCTTAGTTTAACATTATTCCTGTATCAGTTTTCCGAGGGGGTAGGTCCGCTTTCTTACGAATGAAATGAAGCCCGGATTCTGCTAATAATTTGCTGATAAACTGTTTACCACGGGGTGGCACAGAACGGCATTTTACGAACAAAAGCAGATTTTACTTTTGGACGGAAAAACACTGATTTGCAGCTAAAATAACACTTTTACATGACATAAAATGCATTTCGGGAGCGGCACCAGCAGCCACTCCGTCACCTTTCCAGTGCTAGACTTTTTGTCATAGCATATGCTTTCAACCATCTACATGTCATACGTAGTGCTGACCGAGATTATTGGGCGCGAAAACTATTGCCATAATGGAACGATACAAGAAGCACTTTAGCTGGGTTTACTCTCCAGCCGACGACCTCAGCTAAGTTTGACAGGGAAATTGAATATAAAAATATGCTTCGATTATCACTCCATACCCAGGGTAAAGCGAATCGCTGCTTCGACTTCGCTCAGCTTATTTGTACTGAGCGTAGTTATACGGCTCTGGAGGCAATCCTTTGGAATCGTGGTGATGGTATCCAGGTTAGCAAAACAATCTTGTGGCATCCTGTCATCAATACCTAAAGGCACTTCTGAAGCAATGCGTCGAATACGGGTGGTAATCGGTGCCGCAATAATAAGCGAGCGAACGTTGTATGCCTCATCACGTGAGAGAAGCACCACCGGACGCCTCCCTGCTGGTGGATCTAGTTTTGCCCACCAGATCTCCCCCTCTTCTCATTACCAGGGCTTCTCAGCCAGGATACTGCTGGCGGCACGGCGGGCAGCAGTAACTTCTTCCTCAGTCTCGGGCAACTGTTGATAAGCACGTAATTCATACTATAGTATGAACTATTTCTTACTTCTTATCAACCTTGTTAGACACAGGCTTGACAGCACACCCTTTCCTGTTAAAATAGATTTACATGAATACAGATGTATTGAAGTATTAGAGCGGGGTTGGGCGTAATGTCTACAATTAATTGCATCAATGATCGCTGTCACATATGGCGGTCGGTGGTGCACTTTTTATTGCACTGATTCATAAGGGACATGATGCCTATGCAGTATAAAAAATAATTTCACAGTTCTGATAAACAAAGTGATAAGTTCGTTGAAAATACATAACCTGAAAATCGAGGGGAGGTGATTGGAATGAAAAGGTTGAAAGTAGCAGCTATCTTGCTTTGTATCGTGGCGGCATATGGTGTCTTTGGAAGCATCTGGGCACTTGTGGCAACGGATAGTTATATACAAACATGGGCAGAGTTGATGAAAACCACCGCCATGGAGTCGACAGTTCAGACGATGGCAGTTCAGTTCTTTGCCATCTACCTATTGGTTGATATGATAGCTCTAATAGTAATCACTGTTATACCACTCCAGAGGGCGGAGAAATGGGCCTGGGTTGCAATCCTGGTTCTGGGTGGGATTAGCCTGGGTGCCGATGTAGTTCTCTGGGCTCCATATATGCCTTTAGTCTATGTTTTCCTTGCACTGTGGATAGTAGCGTTGGCTATTTCTGCAAAACCAGTAATACAGAAGCAATGGTAAGTTATCCGGACATGTGGTCTGCAGCTATAGGGCTGCTTTATCGCATAGTATACTGTGACCGGCGGTCCTGTATATAGTGGCACATACTTAAAAATATCTCCATGCCGAGTAGCATAGCGACAGCTATCAACAATATAAGGCCATAATAATGATATAAATAAGAGGTCCGAAATCCCTGTCAGCTACAAAAGGAGGAATCAGAATGGAAACAGCCTGGTATTTTAAGCTGTTAGTGCCTAACATCGGAATGTATATTGTCAGCTTTTTACTTTACATGATTATAAAGGCCAGGAGGATGAGCGGACCTGGTCCAGGGAAGCGTATGCAGGTGGTTTCTACGGTTAATTTACTTATAGGATGGGTATTAACATGGTTTATCCCGTACAGTATTAATGTTGCTTTCTGGATTGGACTGGTTATCATTATTCTTGGAGAGATAATTTTTTCTTTAGGCTATATGGCTATGAAGGAGCATCCGGAAAAGAAGCAGGCTGTCGTAGACTGGGGTATATATAAGGTCAGTAGACATTCTCATGTTCTGGCAGGAATTATTTGCTCTCTGGGTGTAGTTATCATAGGGTGGAACCTGGGTTCAGTGCTCTATATCATTCTCTGGGTCTACTTTATTTTATCAGTGGCTCTAAGGCATTCTGGTATATTAAGTGAAGAAAAATCTAATATTGAGAAATTCGGACAAGAGTATGTGGATTATATGAAAAGAGTGCCGAGATATTTTGGGAAGCTATAGAAGTCAGACTGCTGTATAATTCAGCTATAACTCAAAATATCGGTGAGGAGGCTTAAATGGCTACGCGGCAGGAAGCCTGGCTAAAGTTAACGCAAGAGGAGCCGATAGAGCCTGAGATGCCTGTTTGCGACCCGCATCACCACCTGTGGGGACTTCCCCGTGGACGCTACTTACTCGAGGAGATGCTGGCAGATATAAGCGGAGGCCACAACATTATCAATACGGTGTTTGTAGAGTGCGCATCAATGTATCGAAAAGATGGCCCACAGGAGATGCAGCCTATAGGTGAGACGGAGTTCGTACAGGGTATAGCCGCCCAGAGCGCGAGCGGGAACTACGGACCGACACGCGTTGCCGCCGGGATTGTGGGTTTTGCCGACCTCACTTTAGGCGCCGCAGTGGCTCCCGTACTGGAAGCGCAGATAGCAGCAAGTAGAAACCGTTTCCGCGGGATTCGATACACTTCACCCTGGCATGAAAACAGCGATATTGTAACTATCAGAAACCGTCCAAAAGGAATATTACTGGATTCGAAGTTTCGAGAAGGCTTTGCCTGCCTGCAGAAATACAAGCTGAGTTTTGATTCATGGCTATACCATACACAAATTATGGACCTTGTAGACCTGGCGAAAGCTTTTCCTGAAACGCCTATTATTTTAGATCACATCGGAAGTCCCCTTGGTATTGGCCCTTATGCCGGGAAGCGTGAGGATGTGTTTCAGGAATGGAAATACAGTATTACTGCACTGGCAAGCTGTCCTAATGTAGTCGTGAAACTGGGTGGACTTGGTATGGAGCTGTGTGGTTTCGGCTGGCATAAACAATCCACCCCACCCGGTTCATCTGAGCTGGCTGAGGCTATGGCTCCTTATTATCTCTGGTGTATCGAGCAGTTCGGGGCAGACCGTTGTATGTTTGAGAGTAACTTACCGGTCGACAAGATATCATATTCATATAACGTTATCTGGAATGCCTTTAAGCGTATTTCCAGAGATTTCTCAGCAGAGGATCGAAGGCTCCTGTTCCATGACACTGCCGTGAGGGTGTACCGGCTATAAGCTGGCC
>CAYVML010000097.1:0-6527 GCA_964452475.1 uncultured Dehalococcoidales bacterium | reverse complement strand
GGTAGGCGTTCCTTCCTTTAGGGCAATTTGTCCCTTCATTTATCGGGTGCTCTTTCCATGGCTCCTGCCCGATTATCTTTCCGTCCTTGACGACCAGGTAGAGGCCACAGCCACAACTGCAGTAGGGGCATATAGTAGCTACGTATTCAATGCTCATCGCGGCTCCTGCTGAACGGGCTTGGGCCGAGTTCTTTTAAAGTATTGGTAAAGCTTTTAACAGTCTCAGCTACCTTTGGTCCATCTGATGCTGAAATCCATTCCAGCCTGAGCCTTTCTTTACCAATACCTATAGCATCGAGTAAAGGTTTTATGCCAGTTACCCTTCTTCTGGCACTCAGGTTACCTCTCTGGTAATGGCAATCTCCAGGATGGCAGCCACAAATAAGGACGCCATCAACACCTGTAGTGAATGCCTTCAGTATCAGCTTTTCATCTACTCTTCCCGAGCACATTACCCTTACTATCCTGATATTCGCCGGGTATTTAATCCGTGAAGTTCCAGCAAGGTCTGCTCCAGCATAAGAACACCAGTTGCAGAAAAAACCAACTATCTTTGGTTCAAAATCAGCCAAAAATACTCTCCTTGAAAATTACCTGAAAGTGATAAATTCACTCGGTCTGGCATAGCCATACATAGTATTATAGGAAGCTCATTCATTAAAAAAACAGGACTACCTGCGAGTATTTCTCCACAAGTCCAACATAAAAACATGCAGTGTATAGTATAACTGCTCCGCCACTATGTTTGGGAGAAAGTCCCCATTCTCCAGAACTTTATCCTGTTGCCGCCCTAATTATACTCTAAGCACGATATGCTTTCTACCCTCTATCTTATTCTTTTCTGTTACTATGCTGTCCATGTTATTATGGACAAGTTCAATAGCGCTGGCTATAGTATTGGTCTTCGCTACTACGCAAACAAATTTGTTAAGCAATCTCAGCAGGTTAGGTCCAAATTTTTTTCCAACAAGGACATCTGCTCCTTCAATAGCAGAAGAGGTAGCCTTCGCCTTCTCCGGATCACCGTGTATAGTCTCAGCCCCTGTGAAATGTACATTCTCTCTACGTTCGATGAACTGTTCTTTACCGTTGGAGAACTCGTAGAAGTAGAAATATTTTGCCATGCCTACGTGATCATTGTTGAGATTCTCCCCATCATCTGTACCAAAAGCTATCGACAGCTTCATGCGCCACCTCCTTTTAAGGTGTAATTTTTCTTACCCGCCACTATGGGAACTTCGAACCAATTCTCCCTGGCGTTTCCCGCTCTTCTCTTTCCTGTGAGGGCTCTGTTTTAGCTCCTTGCTGCTTTTAATTTTTCGATGCTGGTTAAAATGCCATCCGTTTTCTGCAATAACGCTTGTATCTCTTCTTTTAAGTCCTGTGTAGAAAGACTAACCTCCTCTGAAGAACGAGAGACAGGCTGAGATACATCACTGTAGACTGGTACCTTCTGTCCTAGGATTTTGCTTATTTGAAAACCTGCCGAGGGATTTTGTCTGCAGCCGAAAGGCGAAGCTCTTCCTTCAACTACTGCTCTGGCGAATTGTCCGCAATTTCCAAATCCGCAGAAACCACAATTCAGTTTGGGCAGCACTTCAGAAATTTTACGTATTTTCTCTTTATTACTTGATGCCATCTTTTCTCTCCTTATTAGGCCATAAGCCTCATCATCTCAATAATTGTTATTGTTACAAACTCTGGTATCAACTCTAAAAGCAGCCACCGTTGAACAGTTATTTAGTGGCCTTATAGTTAGTTACCACGGTTGAGATTGAGTCTCAATATCATATAATTATTATAACCGTTTCTAATCTCCCTTTGTCAAGAATGCGGTTGGGACGCCTGCTGCAGTAACCCATTGGCTTTACAGTCCACTTGTCGGCTATACTCTGCAGCAGTATCATGAAAGCCTGGGTTAACGGAAAAGGCTTTAGCATAGAGAAAGGAAAATTCAGTGCACTTGGCATTTATCCATTGGAGGAAGTAGATTTACGGTTTATCCGATGTTATCTAGAAAGGGAGCTTCTTGATAAAAAAACGAAAGTTCCCAAAGATATTTCTTGGTTGGCGGACTGTTCTAGCTGGTAGCTTTATATCCGCTTGGGGAATTGGCTTTCAGGTTCACGGATTCTCCGCATTATTTAAACCTATAGCTTCAGAGCTTGGCCTTAATAGGTCAGCGACTTCTATTGCCGCTAGCATTGGAAGGCTTGGTCAGGGGATTGAGTCGCCAATAGCAGGTTGGCTTGTTGATAGATTTGGGCCCAGATTCTTAATTATTATTGGCCTCTTTATCGCTGGTTTGGGCCTTATATTGATGAACTACATAAATTCGCTCTGGTCTTTTTACATCGTTTGGGGGGTTATACTTGGGACTGGGATCAATATCGGTTTAGAAATACCACTGGATAAGGCAATAACAAGTTGGTTTGTAAAGAAAAGGGGAAGAGCACTAAGTGTTCGTTGGTTCTTTACTGGTCTTGCCGGGCTGGTACTGTTTTTCGTTGCCTGGCTAATCTCAACACAGGGCTGGCGAATGACCTGCGTTATAGGTGGTCTGGTTACGTGGGCTGTGGCCCTGCCGCTTGCCTGGCTGTTGGTAAAGCCGCGCAGGCCTGAGTACTATGGGTTGCTTCCTGATGGCGCTACAACTGAAGCAGAGCTGGATGATGATGTAAACCGGATGATAGACAGGGGCGTAAACTATGCTGCTGAGGTTCATGAGGTGGAATTCACCCTCAGACAGGCAGTGAGAACGCCTGCCTACTGGCTGATTATCGTAGCACAGTCTGTCCGTACTGTGGGTTTTTCAGCAATACTCACCCATGGGGTACCCTTTCTCACCGATATGGGGATTGAACCTGTTAAGGCGGCAGGAGTAGTTGGGACTATTATTTTGGCTAGCACCCCCTCGAGATTGCTGGGTGGCTTTCTTGTTGATCGGGTTAAGACGGAACGCCTGAGATTCCTAATGGCGGGAGCCTTTCTGTTGCAAGCTGTTGGGATTACTACCTTTCTGCTTAACCAAACCATAGCTATGATATATGTTTTTCTTATCCTATTCTGGATTGGGGTAGGGATAGCACTACCCTTTCCTGCTGCGGTAAGAGCTCGCTATTTTGGGCGGAAGGCTTATGGCTCAATCGCTGGAAGCTCAATGGTTTTCTTAACGCCGGTTGGAGTGCTAGCTCCTATTTATGCCGGGTGGGTATTTGATAATACCGGTAGTTACATACCTGCCTTTACTCTATTTGCAATAGCATTCGTTGTTTCTGCGGTCCTTATCTCGCTGGCTTCACCTCCCCAACCACCAGCGCAGGTTACCGATGTCCGCAAATTTGTGTAAGAATAGCCGCCAGCAGCCTCTCACCGTGCGCTCTCTGTTGATGTTTCCTCTGTTCTCGGTTCCACCGTGAGACTGAACTCAAATTAATCCTGTCTCCCTCTTTTTAATTGTGATTCCTCTCGTGTCATTGCCGCCTCCCATTATGTCATTCCAGCGAAGGCAGGAATCCACAACCTCATGGCAATGATACCGTCATTCTATATACGTGCAATTCCTTTACGAGGAGCACTTCTTTTTATCATTCTTATCTGATGAATTATTATTAAAACTACAGCAGATGCCTGTAATTAGTTTTAAATAGGGATTTCCTTTTTAACTTGTACTATTATTTGTTAAATAATAAATGTGGTGCGTAGTTAACTTGTAAATATCTGTTGCACCTTTTGTCATGATCGACTATGATTGAACTAATCTTTGTGATAAACAAAGCTAACTATTATGATTGTAAAAGCGCAATTATCAACATTAGAGAATAACCGTAAGCAAGCTAGACCCTTCTTGAAATGGGCAGGAGGGAAGTCTCAGCTTCTTGAGCAGTTTGAAAAGTATTATCCTATTGAACTAGGACAAGGACAAATAGACAGATACATAGAACCCTTTATGGGTGGGGGAGCGGTGTTTTTTCACATCGCCCATCAATACAACATTAAGAAAGCTTATCTATACGATATTAATCCAGAGCTTATATTGGTACTAAAAACGGTCCAGGAAGCTCCCTTTGAACTTATAGAGAGACTTGATGAGATTTCAAAGAAGTATAAAGAATTATCCTCGGACGCAAGGAAAATTCTCTATTATGAAATAAGAGAGAAATATAATGCACGCAGGCACCAGATGAAGTATTCATACTACACAGAGGAATGGATATCGAGAGCAGTACAACTTATCTTTCTGAATAAAACTTGCTTTAATGGCCTCTTTCGCATGAATAGCAAAGGTGAATTCAACGTACCTTATGGCAGTTATCAAAACCCAAGAATTTTAGATGAGGATAACATAGTAAGTGCTTCTAAGTTGCTACAAATAGCAGAAATCCAAACTGGCGATTTTGAGAATTGCGAAACTAAAGTTACTTCATCTTCATTTATTTACTTTGATCCTCCATATAGACCTATCAGTCAAAGTTCAAATTTTACCTCATATTCAAAGTTCAATTTTGATGATCAGTCACAAATTCGCCTTGCTAGGTTCTTTCGGCATCTAGATGAAACTCGCCAGGTAAAAATAATGTTGAGTAATTCTGACCCAACGAATGAGAATTCCTCTGACTGCTTCTTTGAGGATTTATACGATGGATTTAGAATACGTAAAGTCCATGCAAACCGAATGATTAATTGCAATGCAGAAAAACGTGGACAAATTAGTGAATTACTAATCACCAATTATTAAAAGATAATATGAACCATTCAGAGTTAAAAGAGTTAATGACTTTTAATAAAGGATCTCGAAGGCGGATCCCGTTGTTTGCTACTAATCTTAACGGTGAATTTATTTTGGCAGCCTATCAAGGGACTATTAGTGAGTATGATATTCTAATTAAATATCGGCAAAGAATTGGTGGTAAATGGTCTAGAATAAGGACACCAAAACATATTCATTGGACTGTTGACATTCTTATTAAAATGCATTCTGAAAAAAGTAAAACCAAAGAATTTCTGGATTTTCTATTAAATATGTGGAACAGTACATCTCCAATTAGAAGTGAGTATGAGCGTCAAAGCATTTTAAACATTGAAAAGCTAGTTGAATCTAACAAAGAGGCCTTTAGGAAATATGATGATTTAGGTAAACAAGGTGAGTATAGCGTCAAATTTCTCATTCTATTGGCCAAACTACTTATGGTTCAAGAGAAAACAAATCTGGAAAAGGCATACATGTTTGAGGAGCTTATTAAAGCATTGAAATCAGACAAAGACATTTTCAAGATAGTTTCACTTGCTACACACAGTTAGACGCTTGGGGGAAATCCATGGAACGCCAAGAAGCAATACGAAGAATAAAACAAATCACGGGTATGGATCTTCGTCAGTTGGCAAATAAATATGGAGTAACAGTTTTCAAGGGAGACAAGAAAAACAAAGGGTGGGCAGGGCATGTTATTGAGCACTATTTGGGTTTACCTATTAATTCTTCACAATCTCCGAATTTCGGCTCTTGGGAACTAAAAACAATTTCCCTTAAATATCTCAAGAGTGGCCAACTAACTGTTAAAGAAACAATGGCTATAACAATGATTGACTCATATAACGTAGAAAGAACTGCTTTTGAAAATAGCCATCTATTAGCTAAAATGAGAAAAATCGTAATACCTGCCAGAATATGGGTAAGTCAAGAAGAAAAATCCTCCGTTTTATATGCGGTTACTGATTTCGACACTGATGATCCAGTAATTTATAACCAAATAAAAGCAGATTATGACCTGGTCCGACATACAATTATCACAAAAGGCTTTGTAGCACTTACGGGCAGAATGGGAGTATTAATCCAACCTCGAACAAAAGGAGCTGGACATGGTAGTATTTCGAGAGCATTCTATGCTCGAACATCTTTCCTGAAAAAGCAGGTCTTTTCGAAATATGAAAGAGGCATTTAATAAATTACTAAGAGAGTTCAAGCAAGAAACAACTACCTTTTGGTCCTTTCCTAAAAGAGGGGATTGGGCTACCCACAGCTCTGGATACCGTGGTAATTTTGCTCCTCAAATCCCTCGAAATATCATCCTTATGTATTCAAATGAGGGAGAGATGGTTCTTGACCCCATGGTTGGTAGTGGAACTACTCTGATTGAATGCAAATTACTACATAGAAATGGAATTGGTATCGATATAAATCCCGAAGCAATTGAACTCACTAAACAAGCACTTAACTTTGAATCTGACACAATCTCTAAGCAAAATGCCTATCAGGGTGATGTTTGCTCTCTCGACGGAATTGAAGACAATTCAATTGACCTTATATGTACTCATCCTCCCTATCTAAATTTGGTTACTTACTCTAGAGGTAAAATTGCAGGAGACTTATCAAATATCACCAGCCCTCAGAAATTTTGTGATGAATTCAATGTGGGTATCAAAGAGATGTATCGGGTTCTTAGGCCAAATCGTTATTGTGCTATCTTGATTGGAGACACAAGGAAAGCTCAGCATTATGTGCCACTCTCTCACTTCGTTTTACATAA
>CAYVML010000096.1:0-6578 GCA_964452475.1 uncultured Dehalococcoidales bacterium | reverse complement strand
TCATTACATTCAAAGAGAGTTAAGCTGGGACCGCCGGTGATATTAAAGACCACACCTTTGGCTCCTTTTATGGAGACATCCAGTAATGGGCTTGCCAGTGCAGCCCTGGCTGCTTCAGCGGCACGGTTCTGGCCGCTTCCTCTTCCTACAGACATCCATGCCGGGCCAGCATCCTTCATCACCGATTTGATGTCTGCAAAATCGAGGTTAATCAACCCGGGAACTGTGACTACTTCTGAGATGGATTGCACTCCCAACATCAAGGCATCATCTGCTAATTTGAAAGCATTATCGACGCTTGTTTTGGCATCACACAGGTGTAGCAGACGATCGTTGGGTATGATAATAAGGGTGTCTACTTTGTCAGTTAGATAAACTATTCCCTCCTCAGCTACCTGGGAGCGGTGTCCGCCTTCGAAGCTGAAGGGCTTGGTGACTACCCCAATAGTAAGAGCTCCTGAGGACTTAGCAATTTCAGCCACTGTAGGAATACCACCAGTGCCTGTTCCGCCGCCCATGCCGGCACTAACGAATACCATGTCAGAGCCCTCGATGAGTTCTTCAATTGTTTGGCGACTTTCCTCGGCTGCCTTCCGTCCCGTCTCATGGTGCCCACCTACCCCTAACCCTCTGGTTAATTTTTCTCCCAACTGGATACGAGTAGGCGCTTCGGATAACCCCAGGGCCTGAGCATCAGTATTCATAGCTATAAAATCAACACCAGTAACGCCCTGGCGAACCATTCGGTTAATAGCATTGCAACCACCACCACCAATACCTATTGCCTTGATCTTTGCTGGAATTGGGGAAGAAATCGATTTTGACATTTTTTGCCTCCTTTCTAAAACTTAAAAGATGATTTATCTTATTATTCCTTAGCTACGGAACAATTTCCTGATCAGACTAGCGAAACCTCCCAAAAGACCAGCCCTTTTTACTCTCCAGGCTGATTTTTCCCTGTTATTCGATTGCCATAGGATTAAACCTACTGTGGTGGCATAAGCAGAGTCATTGAGAATATCAGTAATACCGTAGACTCCGGCACTCAAAGGACGCCCTTTTCTTACTGGAATTCCTAGCTTGGCTTTCCCTAACTCATCAAGCCCTTCTAAATTAGCCGTGCCGCCGGTTAATACCAGCCCATAAGGTGCGAGGGAGCGACAATCCGTGGAGGGTAATTCCAGAAGTACAAGTTCGAATAATTCCTCCATACGCGAGCGCACAATATCACATAAGTCGCGATAAGAAGCGCTGTGTCCATTTTCTATCCCTGATACGGTAGCTTCCTTGTTGATATCCATTCCTGGGGTTACATTTCCATATGCCTTCTTCATTCGCTCAGCTATGTTAAAAGGAAGCCCTAAACCTATAGAAATGTCACTGGTGACTTGATAGCCAGCCACTGGAATAATCGCTGTGTGAAAGATGTTCCCATCTCTGAATACAGCGATGTCAGTGGTTCCTCCACCGATATCAACCATAACTACACCACCTTCTCTCTCCTGTTGGGTTAACACGGCCTCGCTGCTGGCAAGAGGCTCCAAAATCAAATCATCAACATCAATTCCAGTGCTACGCATACATTTAATTAAGTTCCGCACTGAAGATACTGATGCGGTAATTATATGGGTTTCTACATCCAGCCTGTTGCCATGCATTCCTACTGGTTCTTTCACTCTCTCTTCACCATCCAGGGTGTAAAAACGAGGAATGGCATGAAGTAATTTTTTTCCTTCAGGAACAGATACGCTACGAGCTGCTGATAATACTCTCTTAAGGTCTCCAGGGCGAACCAGACGGTCGTTGCGTGGAATGGCTACCACCCCATGATTGTTAAGGCTGCTTATATGTCTGCCGGTAACTCCCACATAAGCAGATTCAATCCTGACACCACTGATTGTTTGGGCTTCTTTGATTGAGCTAGCAATAGATGCCTTGGCTTCATCCATGTTGACTACGATGCCTTTATGCAGTCCATGACTGGGAACGACCCCTACACCTAAAACTTCAATGTCACCTTGTGATCTTACATCAGCCACGATAGTAGCTATTTTAGTTGTACCTACATCAATAGCTGAAATAATTTTATGTGTCATTTTTAACCTCCTTTTTTTATTAATTATTTTCCGGCCTAACCAAGACGTTCTGCTACTCTCATTTTCCCACTACGACTGCGTGGGTTATTTTCTACTTCTGATAAACTGGGCTTAATTACCTTTTTTGCTATTAGCCTTAAGCTAGCTTTATGCCCGCAGCGGCATATCAATGCTTCAGGGGGGCACAGGCAATCGCTGGCTTCGCGCTTCATGAATTGTTTGACGATCCGGTCTTCCAGAGAGTGATAGCTAATAACAACTAATCTTCCTTGAGAACGGAGCAGTTTTGTAACCTGTTCCAGGGATATCTTAAGATTCTCTAGTTCATGGTTGACAGCAATGCGAAATGCCATAAAGGTCTTGGTAGCCGGGTTGATTTTGCTATACCTGTATCTCAGAGCATGTTTTACCAGCCTGGCAAGCTCTGATGTGGAGTAAATAGGACGACTTTGTACTATCAGGCTGGCTATCTGGCGGCTGTGACTTTCCTCACCATACTCTTTTATTATGCGCACCAGCTCTTTTTCGGAATAAGAGTTAATGATTTCTGCAGCGGTTGGTCCTTGCCCTGGGGCGAATCTCATGTCAAGGGGGGCTTCGCTCTGGAAACTGAAACCGCGTTGAGGAGAATCCAATTGCCAGGAGGAAACGCCCAGGTCAAATAGAATGCCATCCACTGGCTGGAATTTGTATTTGCTGCAGATAGCCTCAAGATTGGTGAAATTGTCATTAACCAGGATAACTGCGTCGCCGTAATTTCTGAGTCTTTTTTTGGCGATGAGCAGTGCTTCAGGATCCATATCAATCCCGAGAAGTCTCCCCCCGGGTAAAATGTTTTGCAGAATAGCTTTTGCATGTCCTCCCAGCCCTACCGTACAGTCTATATAGGAACCCCCAGCCTTAGCTTGCAATCCTTTGATAACTTCTTTACTTAAAACGGGAACATGCTGTGCTGTCGATGTGGCTGTACTTGACATTATGCCTCCAGGTTCTCTATTATCTGGGACACCTGTTCATCTGATTTCTTCTTTTCTTCTGTCCACAATACAGAGTTCCATAGTTCGACAGTATTATTCACTCCTACAATAACTATTTCATCAATGATTTCAGCATAGTCGCGTAGTTTTGGAGGCAATATCACTCTACCCTGTTTATCAAAAGAGACACTGAAGGCAGAGCCAAAAATAGCACGGTTCAGTTTTCTCAAATCAGTATGGCCTACTGCCTTGGCGGCTAAACTATCTGCCAGTTTTTTCCATTCGGAGAGAGGGTAAGCTGTGATACATTTATCTGGGCCTCTGCTTAAAATCATGCTCTCCCTCATGTCACGTCTGAATTTTGGAGGAATAGGGACCCTTCCTTTTTCGTCTACCTTATATGAATACTCCCCAAAAAACATAACTACTCCCTACTTCTTGGATTATTGCTCCTTTTCCCCCCACTTTTCCCCACCACTAATACAATAAAAGCTATTACATATTTTGTCAAGTCCTTAAGCCCCTAAAAACAAGATTTTCCTGCACATTCTTAAATATGATAAGATAACAAAGTAGGAAAATAGTCATAGATAGAAGGGATCTAATGCGGATCGATATATTTTGCCTCTTTCCGGAAATGCTAAAATCTCCCTTCGATCAGAGTATTATAAAGCGAGCAAAAGAACGTGGTATGATTGATCTAGTAATGCATGACATTCGTGACTATACTCATGATAAACATCACACAGTGGATGATTATTCTTATGGAGCCGGACCAGGGATGGTACTCAAACCTGAGCCAATATTTGAGGCGGTACAGACTGTGAAAGGGCAGCTTGATGCTGAAGAAGTCCCTGTTATTTTGCTTACGCCACAAGGACGACTTCTTAACCAGCAAGTAGTTCAAGAACTGGCTGGCTATTCACATTTCATGATAATTTGTGGGCATTATGAAGGATTAGATGAGAGAGTTCGGAAGCACTTAGCTACTGATGAGATTAGTATCGGCGATTATGTGCTTAGTGCTGGTGAGATAGCTGCTATGGTGGTTGTAGATGCTGTAGTCAGACTTATACCTGGAGTCCTGGGGTCGCAAATGTCTACTGGTAGTGACTCGTATAGTGATGGGCTTCTCGAATATCCGCAGTATACCAGACCTCAAGAGTACCAGGGATGGTCTGTACCTTCGGTATTACTATCGGGAAACCATAGCGAAATAGCCAAATGGCGCCGTCAGCAGGCCATCTTGCGAACATCACGGCGGCGACCGGATCTCTTAGAAAAATTAACCTTTACAGATGAGGAGAAAAGATGGATATCAGAAGACTTATCGAACCTAAAGTAAATCCACAGGTCCCGGAGCTCTTGCCTGGGGATACAGTCAAGGTTAGCCTGAAAACTGTTGAAGGTGATAAGGAACGTACTCAGCACTTCCAGGGGCTGGTACTCAGGATTAAAAGGGGAGTTGATGGTGGAAGTTTTACCGTGAGGAAGGTTTTTTACGGTATTGGAGTGGAGCGTACATTTCCTTTTCAATCTCCTTTGGTTCAAAAAGTGGAAATAGTACGGCGAGGTAAAGTACGACGTTCAAAACTTTACTACATGCGACAGCTTAGTACAAAACAAACTCGACTTAAGGAGAGGCCTCTGAGGGTAAACAAGCAAGCTGTGACAACGGAAAAGGAAACAGAAACTGAGTAAGAATCTTGAATGCGATATGCCGAAGTAGCGGTTAACTCCCCTGGGAGTCGTGGCACTTTTTGTTATGCCATACCCCCGTACTTGAATATTAAGGTTGGTTTTGCAGTATGGGTGCCTTTCGGCTTGCGAGTCGCTCATGGTATTGTAGTTCAAATAAATGACCAGCCATCAGTTGAAAACACAAAAGAGATAGCTTGTTGTACTAACGATTATCCGTTAATTTCACTTCAGCAAATCGAGCTTGCTAATTGGATAAGCCAATATTATCTCTCTTCTCTGTATGATGCGTTTGCCTTGATGTTCCCTCCTGGTGTTGGGCGTAAGCCCAGTGCTTATTTCCAGGCAGTGGAGTCTATAGGAGATATAAATTCGCTAACCCATGAACAAGAGAATCTTCTCCATATTATAAGGCAGAAGGGGAAGGTCAGCCTTAAGGAACTTAGGAAAGAATTTGGCCTGAGCAATGCCGAACGACTTAGCTCACAGCTTGTCAATTATCGCCTGGTAACCCGGGAATATAAGCTTCCTGAAATCAAGGTTAAAGCTAAAAGGCTGGCTTATGTCAGCTTAAAAGTCAGTAATAACGAAGTAGAAAGTGAACTTAAGCGGTTGAGTAAGGCTCAAGCACCCAAGCAAATAGCCGTGCTGGAATTTTTACTTAAACAATCTCAGGCTATTCCGCTAAAGGAACTTACAAAGAAGCTGAAATGCTCTTTAAGAACTGTTCAAGCCTTGGAGGATCGCCAATTGCTTTCTATAGACACGGTTAGTGTCAGGCGTGACCCGTTATCACATTTAAAACCTACTATTGTGTCACCTCCAGCTCTTGCCCCCTCTCAATGTGTTGCGTGGGAAACGATTGAGAGTGAGTGGGATAACAGAGATAATCGTACCACTCCATTGGTTTTTCTACTTCTGGGGATCACTGGTAGTGGTAAAATCGAAATTTATTTACGAGCTCTAGACAAAGTGGTTGCCAGAGGAAAGCGGGGTATATGCCTTGTCCCTGAAATTGCCCTTACTCCCCAAACGGTAGAGAGATTTATGGGTCGCTATCCGGGAAGAGTGGGCATATTACATAGTGGCCTGTCTTCTGGCGAACAATATGATGAATGGCAAAGGATAAAGGAAGGGAAATGCGATGTAGTTATTGGCCCAAGAAGCGCCTTGTTTGCGCCGCAACCAGACCTTGGGCTTATTATAATGGATGAAGAGCATGGGCGAATGTACAAGCAGGAAGATCGTTCCCCTCGCTACCATGCCCGAGAAGTGGCTATTCGATTGGCTCAATTAAATAGCGCTGCTGTTATTCTCGGTAGCGCTACTCCTGATGTTGCTAGTTTCTATAAGGCTCAGTTAGGCAAATACCGCTTGATAACATTATCCGAGAGAATTATTTCCATGGCTGGTACACAAAAGGCAAGCGAGGATAGATATCTTTCATCACCCTCATTTCGTTATTCTTCTCTACCTGCAGCGACAATAGTGGATATGAGGAATGAGCTCAGGGAAGGAAATACCAGCATCATCAGTCGTTCTTTGTTAGCCGTGATGGAGAAGACACTACAGCAAAAGGGTCAGGTAATCCTCCTTCTCAATCGCCGTGGTACGGCTACCTTTATCCGGTGTGCTAATTGTGGATTTGTATTTCGCTGCCCTCGTTGCTCTGTTGCTCTCACCTATCATTCACAGGAGGGAAGATTGATTTGTCATCACTGCCGTTATTTCATTTCTGTTCCTCACTTCTGCCCACAGTGTTCAAGTGGTCGACTTATGTTTCTAGGCATTGGTACTCAGAAAGTAA
>CAYVML010000095.1:0-6592 GCA_964452475.1 uncultured Dehalococcoidales bacterium | reverse complement strand
TTATAACTATAGGAGGAGACGGTACTTTTCGTGGTGCAGTAGCCCTGGCCGAATCAGGGGACATAAAAATAATAGGAATTCCAGGCACAAAAGATAATGATGATTATGGTACGGACTACACTATCGGCTTTGATACGGCTGTAAACACTGCTCTTGATGCTATAGATAAAATCAGAGATACTGCAGGATCCTTACAGCGACCTTTCTTTATAGAAGTAATGGGGAAGTCTCGAGGATTCATTGCACTCGATGTAGGAATCGCTGGTGGAGCGGAAGATATATTAATTCCCGAAACAGCGACAAATATAGAGGAATTGTGTCAGGAAATAGAACGTAATTTCAAAAAAGGTAAAAAATCCAGCATCATTGTGGTTGCTGAAGGAGATGATTCTGGGGGTGTTTTTCGGGTCGCTCAACAGGTGTGGGAGAGGTTAAAATTAGAGTATCGAATCTGTGTTCTTGGACATATACAGAGAGGTGGTTCTCCAACTGCCAGGGATAGAATCTTGGCAAGCAAACTTGGTGTCTCCGCTGTGGAAGCCTTAATTCATGGCCAATCAGGCTATATGATTGGAGAACACAATGGACGAATAACTCTCACCTCTCTAGAGGATACATGGAGAAAGAGTAAAAAACTCGATACGGGGCTATTGCAGATGCTTAAAATATTGGCCACATAGCGGCATAGTGAAGTACAGAACATTATAGGCTTATATAACTATAATTTATGCGACTTAAGATGTTTTGAGATGATGTCAATCGCCTCAAATACTTGACGTGGGGGTAGAAAGTACGAACTTCGTATCCTAAAATACCCGTGTTTAGTTTCTGAATAAATCCATATATTGCCTTTAATAGATTCAAATCCACCTTGAAATAATTTATCTTTAATGCGGTAATCGGAATTGAGTACTTGGATTAGTGTGCTATCTCCTTTCCATTCTATATCTACAGTTTTACCCCGCAGGATAGAGGATTTCTTCCTAACCAGCCTGGTTTTCCGAGGTGAGTGACTCCACAACAAATTCGGATTCTTGACCAGGTAATCAAGATAGTAATTTGTTCCATATTGATTGGAATCTGCGACGACGTTTATTAAACTGGCATTGGTGTTATTTAACTCAATAAGACCTTCGGATTTTTGAGTTGAGAATCTGCCACCCAATCCTATTTTTGCCGTATCACTTTCTTTTTCTGCAATAGAAGCCTTTATTTTAATGCCCTGTAGATGTTGGCATAGATCATCGATTTTAGGAGCAGTGGTTTTCTTTAACTTCTTGATTACCAAAGACAGAATTATGAAAGTAAGTAATGGTATAAAAGTGCTGAATATCCAACTCCAGTCTGACATATCTATGCCTGTAATAATCTATATACGAACACTACTTATTAAATTCCTGCCAGTAAACAGCCGATAAATATCTTTATATCTCTGGGATGTAGTTTCAATTACCTCTTGTGTTAACATCGGTGCTGGAGGTTCTTTATTCCAGCCAGAAGCAGAAAGCCAATCGCGAACTGGTTGCTTATCAAAGCTAGGCTGTGAATGGCCAACTTCATATTGTTCAACAGACCAGAATCTACTTGAATCAGGAGTCAGTGCCTCATCAATAAGCACTAGCTGGTTTTTTACGAAACCGAATTCAAATTTTGTATCTGCTATTATAATATTTTTAGACTTGGCAAAGTCCCTGGCAAATCGATATAGCTGTAGACTCTTCTCCTCTAATTCTTTCAGAAGATTGGGGGCACTCCAGCCTATCCCTGCAAACATTGCTTCGAGTTTATACATATCCTGATTCAGCAATGGAAGATCATGTCCTTCATCTTCCTTTGTAGTCGGAGTAAAGAGTGGTTCTGGGAGAAGCTCACTTTCTTTCATTCCAGCAGGCATTGTCACGCCATTAATAGTACCTTTATCATTGTATTCCGCCCAAGCTGAACCAGAGAGATAACCTCGAACGACACACTCCACCGGGATGCTGGTAGCATCAGCTACAATCATAGAACGTCCCACAAGATAGTCAGGCAGCTCGCCAGCATAATAACAAGCTATTTTATCAAGACAATCAACAGTCTCTATAACATGATTTGGTATAATGAAGGAGGTTTTATCAAACCAGAAAGCTGATATCTGATTAAGCACTTCCCCTTTTTCAGGGATGCCGCAAGGCAAGACTTGATCAAAGGCAGAAATACGATCAGTACATACTATCAGTAGTTTATCGTTTAGTTTATAGACATCTCTTACCTTGCCCCGGCGGTATAAGGGAAATGGTAGATTGCTTTTCAATAAAATAGACATTTTAAAACTCCTAAAAAATACCTAGCCATTTATTCCGTCTGTGATTGCATATCTTTTAACTCAGACAATCCCAGCCGCTGGAAAATAGTATCAACATATTTCAGATAATAATTATAATCAAAAATAGAATCAATTTTTTTCTCATCTAGCCTATCAATGACTCGATTATCACCTTTAAGCAAGGTAATAAAATCCTTCCCTTCCTGCCAAACCTTCATGGCATTATCTTGAACTATTTTATAAGCCTCCTCCCTGTTTAGCCCTGTATTTATCAGCGCTAGCAATACCTTCTGGGAAAATATCAGTCCTCGGGTAAGTTCAAGATTACGCCGCATATTTTTAGTGTAAACATTAAGGTCCCTCATAACTGAGTTTAATATTGATAATGCGTAATCAATAATTAAGCAAGCATCTGGTAAAATGACTCGTTCTGCAGAAGAATGGCTGATATCACGTTCGTGCCAAAGTGCAATATTCTCCAGGGAAGTCATAGCATAGCCCCTCAATAATCTGGCAAGACCGCAAATTCGTTCACAGAGTTCTGGATTTTTTTTATGTGGCATTGCTGATGAACCTGTTTGTCCTTTCTGAAATGGTTCTTCAAGCTCTAAAATTTCTGTCCTCTGAAGACTTCTGATCTCCGTGGCTATTTTCTCCAGAGAGCCTCCCATTATCGCTAGAGTGCTTATGAATTGAGCATGGCGATCCCGTTGAATTATCTGGTTTGAAATTGAATCCGGAGATAGCCCTAACCTAGCACATGTAATTCTCTCAACATCAGGCGATACAGTAGCATAAGTTCCTACAGCTCCAGAGATTTTTCCCATAGAGACAGATTCTTTCGCCCTCGCCAATCTTTGAGCATTTCGCTTCATCTCTTCTGCCCATAAAGCTAATTTCAAACCAAAGGTAATTGGTTCGGCGTGAACCCCATGTGTACGTCCCATCATTAGGGTATATTTATATTTAATGGCATTATGCTCCAAGATAGAGATGAGTTCTGTTAAATCCTGCTCTATAATTGTAGAGGCCTCTTTTAATTGAAGCCCTAAAGCTGTATCCATAACATCAGAAGATGTAAGTCCAAGGTGAATAAATCGTGATTCTTCACCCAGACTTTCAGCTACCGATTTAAGAAATGCTGTCATATCATGATGGGTTATCCTTAAGATTTCAGCTATTCTGTCCAAGTTGCAGCTAGCAGACCTTATTTTGAGCATATCAGCCTGAGGAATTTCACCTAGTTCTGTCCATGCCTCACAGACAGCGATTTCAACTTGTAACCACTTGTCAAACTTGCTTTTTTCGTCCCAGACTTGTTTCATCTGGGCTCGTGAATAACGTTCAATCATTTTTATTTTTCCGCCAGTTCCATTCTATATTTCCTGTAAGCCTGTTTAATGTCATCGTATTTAATACCTAAAACCTGGGCGGCTAATAAGGCAGCATTTGTTGCTCCTTTCTTTCCTATACCAACACATGCAACTGGAATACCTCCAGGCATTTGTACAATAGATAACAATGCATCTATGCCTTTCAATTCTCCCCCAGCAATTGGAATACCTATAACCGGTATACTAGTCCAACTTGCCAGAACACCTGGTAAGTGAGCAGCCCCCCCAGCAGCGGCAATTATGAGCTCAAAACCTTTTCTTTCGGCTTCTAAACCATAATTTCTTAGTCTCTCTGGATTTCGGTGTGCGGATATTACAGAAAGCTCATAGCTAATACCCAATTGGTCTAATATGTCTAACGTTGGTTGTACCATATTGCTATCACTGTTACTCCCCATGACAACACCTATTTTTACCATCTTAACCTACCTCTCGTAGAGCAATATCTCTACGATAATAACAATTATTAAAGTGAATTTTCTCCAGGTTGTAATAAACCTTGGCTCTTGCCTCAGCAATATCCTTGCCAGTACATGCTATAGTGAGCACTCGACCACCATTGGTAGAAATTATACCTTGGTTACTAATTTTTGTTCCAGCATGAAAGATTAAAGTATCCTTGTCGACTTTATCCGTACCATCTATAGGAAACCCTTTCTCATAGCTCCCAGGGTAACCTGCTGATGTCATAACTGTTCCTACACAAGTATTACTACTCCATTCAATTTTAACTTCATTAAGCCTGCTCTGAATGACTGCCATACATATATCTATTAGATCAGTTTTAAGAAGGGGAAGGATTACCTGTGTCTCTGGATCACCAAATCTACAGTTGAATTCTAGCACAGATAGTTCTTCTTTATCCGTGACCATCAAACCTGCATAAAGTACTCCTTTGTAGGTAATGTCTTTTTTTGCCATAGACTTTATTATAGGCAATAAAATTGTCTTGGTAGCCTTTTCTACAAGGTGGCTAGAGAAAAATTTGGGCGGACTATAGCTTCCCATACCACCAGTGTTTGGGCCTTGGTCTCCATCCCCAACCTTCTTATAATCACAAACTGGAATCATGGCCGAGATCGTTTTACCATCGGTGAAAGCCAATAAACTTACCTCTTTACCAATAATATAGTTGTCAATGATAACTTTATCTCCAGCATGCCCCAAGGTCTTTCCCAGCATAATATCTTCCAGGGCCTGGCTTGCTTCTGCTAGAGAGTCCGTTATGATTATACCTTTACCAGCAGCCAATCCATCTGCCTTAATGACAAAGGGAGGTTTTTGTTGCAGGAGATAGTTATGCGCTTCACTAAAGGAAGAGAAAGAAATTCCTTTGGGACAGGGAATTCCATTTTGCCTCATTAAATCCCGTGCGAAGGTCTTGCTTGACTCAATTTGGGCAGCTTCCTTTGTTGGTCCGAAAGTCAAGATACCCAGATTATTAAAGTAATCCACTATACCAAGAGAAAGGGGTTGCTCTGGTCCAACAATAACCAGATCGATCTTCTTATCTTTAGCTATTTGAGCCAAAGATTCTATATCAGTAGGTTGGATAGCCAAGTTCTCAGCTATAGTTTCGGTACCACCATTTCCCGGGGCAACAAAAATTTTTTTAACTTTGGAACTCTGAGCAATTTTCCATACCAGTGCATGTTCTCTAGCCCCGCTACCAATAACCAGTACTTTTAGGGATTTAGATATGCTCATCCTCACACAATACTACAGTTCATTAGTAAGAACTACTCCCATTCTATAGTAGCTGGTGGTTTGCTGGTAATGTCATAGACAACACGATTGACACTAGGTACTTCATTAACTATACGATCGGATATTCGAGCCATGAGGTCATATGGCAAACGCACCCAATCAGCCGTCATAGCATCATCGCTTTTGACTGCCCTGATTGCTATCAAATAGCCGTATGTCCGGTAATCACCCATAACACCTACGCTCCTTACATCCGTGAGAACTGCAAAGATTTGCCATATTTGACGATATAGCTTTGCTTTTTTAATCTCATTCATGACAATCCAATCAGCATTACGAAGGATTTCCAGTTTTTCCTTAGTTACCTCTCCAATGATTCTGATGGCCAATCCTGGTCCTGGAAATGGTTGTCTCCAGAGCATTTCATCGGGCATACGTAATGTCAAGCCCAACTCGCGAACTTCATCTTTAAACAAATAGCGTAGAGGTTCAACAAGCCTAAGCTTCATCTTGGCCGGTAGTCCACCAACATTGTGATGGCTTTTTATTTTAGCAGCTGCTTTAGTTTCCACTGTGGTACTTTCGATAACATCTGGGTAAAGAGTGCCTTGAGCAAGGAATTCAACCTGTCCCAGTTTGATAGCCTCTTCTTCGAAGATGTTGATGAATTCAGCCCCGATTAATCTCCGTTTTGTTTCAGGATTAATTACACCACGTAGCCTTTGTAAAAATCTTTCACTGGCATCTACGTAGACGATGTTTAGTTTAAGATTACGTTGAAATGTTTTAAGTATTCTTTCTGCTTCTTCACGACGTAACAAGCCATTATTTATGAAAAAGCAAGTTAAATTATCACCTACAGCGAGATGTACAAGGGTCGCAGTAACCGCTGAATCAACCCCTCCAGAAAGTGCACAGATAACTTTTCCATCTCCAACTTGTTCTTTAATTTTGGCAACACTCTCGGTTTTAAATCTGGCAGCAGTCCAATTACCTTTACAACAACATATTCGATGAACGAAATTTTTAAATATCTCCTTCCCCTGTGGGGTATGAACAACTTCAGGGTGAAACTGGAGCCCATATATATTTTTCCCATTACCCATAACAGCAATAGGAGAGTTCTCGGTATAAGCCAAAGCTTTAAAACCAGGTGGCATATCTACCACATGGTCACCATGGCTCA
>CAYVML010000094.1:0-6637 GCA_964452475.1 uncultured Dehalococcoidales bacterium | reverse complement strand
TTATAGTTTAGTTTATATCAAGCTTCTCGGAAGCTATTAACACAGAGTCTGCTTAAGTATTGAATGACCCGAACTCTAACTAATAAAAAAGAGAGGAGGGTGTTCAATGAGTTTTCAAGACAAGTTCATCCAGTGTGCCGATTGTGGTAATACCTTTACCTTCAGCGTTGAAGACCAGGAGTTTTTCCAGTCCAAAGGCTACACTAACGATCCGAAGCGCTGCCCGGAATGCCGCCGAGCAAGGAAGTCAGAACGTAACGGCGACAGCAGCTACAGAGCCCCGCGCCAGATGTTTCCCGCTACCTGTGCCGAATGTGGAAAAAGTACCGAAGTTCCGTTTGAGCCTCGCTATGATAGGCCAGTTTATTGCAGCGATTGCTACCGTAAAGTCCGACTTAGCAGATAGGTGAGGGCAAGCCATAAGTCACATTCAGGCTAGACAACTGGCTTGGATGTGACTCGGCTATATTGGAAGTATCAATATATTGAAAATATGGAAAGTCCTCCACGCTGTACAAGACTGAAATATTAGCCCGGAGGAAGTTCTTTATTCAGGTAATAAAAGACACTGGAAATATATAGCTATTTATTGAGGAAGAGGCAACCAGTACTTCTTTTTGCATAAAAATTGCATAAGAACTCTTTTCAGTGTATAATCAAGCTGATAGTTATAGTTTTGGTTATTACAAGCTTTACGAAATCTTTTTAGTTCCTCTTTAGTATTGGATGGCCGTGACTCTAACGGAAGTAAAAAGAGGAGGTTGTCCAAGTTATTTTAGAACAAGTCAATCTGAGCCCCCAGCTTATGTGTCAAGTTTAGCTTCAATACTGAAGAACGAGTAAAACTCCATTTTAAGTGTGATACTAAAGAATATAGAGAGAGTGATGCGTATCTCCAGGTGTAGAAGGGGATAGAGAGACTAACACAGGGCTGGGAAGACAAGAAAGAGACACTGCTTAAGTTGTCAATAAGCAGACAGGGGATAGACACTATTTATCAAGGAGGAAATTAGGAAATGAGAATATATGTAGGGAATCTGCCATATGAGGCAACCGAGGATGAATTACAGCAGGAATTTCAGGCTTTCGGAGATGTAACGTCGGTAAGCATAATAACTGACAAATTCAGCGGGCGACCGAAAGGATTTGCTTTTGTTGAAATGAACTCAAAGTCTGAAAGCGAAGCTGCGATCGAAGGCATGAATGGCAAAGTTATAGGAGAGCGGACTATAGTAGTGAACGAAGCTCGTCCGCGTCCTGACAATCGGAGCGGCGGGTCGTTTGGCGACAGGAGAGGCGGTGGTTATGGTGGTGGTGGCGGCAGGGATAACAGGTTTGGGGGGGGAGGAGGAGGAAGACAGCGCAGATATTAAGCTATCTTCACTGGACCGTTAGTTAAATAATTATATTGATATTCCCGCAACCTATGGGTTGTTGATGACACTCTTCTGAACGGTTTTTGCAGTGCAAACATCTTCTCAGGGATTGTGTAGTATGCAAGTCTATGAAGGTAAACTGCATCTTGAGAATATTAGGGGATAAACCGCGGCGCAGAAGTGCCTCCATAACAGGCTGTATCAACAGTAAGCATATAAAACAATAGCTATCAAAGGGCCTCCCATAGCAGTAGAAACATTCGTATTACTACAAACGGAGACTAGGCTGCTAGGAATAGCTAATTCGTCCATAATACATTAGTAAAATAGTATTTTGTGTATATTTACACGCTTAAGGAGCATTAGTGAGTTTCGAATCATTCAATTTTAATCCAAGTATTATAGCTGGCGTTCGGGCACAAGGTTATACCACGCCCACGTCCATCCAGCTTAAAGCAATCCCTCCGATCATGAAGGGGCATGATGTTATTGGCCTGGCTCAGACAGGAACCGGTAAAACTGCTGCTTTTGTGCTGCCAATATTGCAGCGACTGCTGCAAAAGCCCAAAGGCCAGGTAGGAGCTCTTATCATCTCACCCACCCGAGAATTGACTGTGCAAACATGCGAGTTTTTCAGTGAATTGGGATATCGGACCGGGTTGCAGAGTATTGCCATTTATGGGGGAGTTAGCATGGAGCAACAAATCCAGAGGTTGCGCAGCGGGGTAGAAATAGCTGTAGCATGTCCAGGCCGCTTGCTCGACCACCTCTGGAAAGGGACTATCGATTTATCCAATCTGGACGTTCTCGTAATCGACGAGGCGGACAGGATGCTTGACATGGGTTTTCTACCAGACATCCATAGTATTATGAGGTGTCTTTTAAAAAAGCGACAGACGCTGCTTTTCTCAGCTACCATGCCTGATGACATCATGCATCTGGTAAAAGATATCCTGCATAATCCGGTCAAGGTAAAAATTGGCCTGACAGCACCGGCAACTACAGTATCACATGCATTGTATCCTGTTCAGCAGCATCTTAAAACTGCACTGCTGGTGAGGCTCTTACATCATATTAAAACAGAGTCAGTACTTGTTTTTACTCGTACTAAGCATCGTACCGAGCGTGTTGCACAACACTTGAAGAAAGAGGGCTTCAGAGCAATCTCTCTGCAAGGAGACCTGTCTCAACAAAGACGCCAGACAGCAATCGAAGGCTTTCGTGCGGGCTCGTTTAAAATCCTGGTAGCGACAGATATTGCCGCCCGGGGTATCGATATTTCGCGTATTTCACACGTAATTAACTATGACATGCCTGAAAGCATAGATGCTTACACTCACCGTATTGGCCGTACTGGAAGGGTTAATAAAAGCGGAGATGCGATAACTTTAATAACAAATACGGACCTGCCTATGGTGAATGCCCTTGAACGTGTACTCAATGAAACACTGGAGCGGCAGACGCTGAAAGACTTTGATTACACAATACCTGCGCCAAACAAAGGGAGCAGCCGCTTTCCACGTCAGTTACAACGTCGTACGGTGCGGAAGTAACAAGAGGCTATTCGATAGCCAGTAGAGTAAATCATGGGGTTGGGGTATCCTGTGTAGATATTACATTGAAGGTGTCTAGTTACCCTGCTAGAATTAGGTATCACTTATTTGGGGAGGAACTCTACTATGAAGCTTAGCCTTGTTCAGATGAATGCCGGTGACGACCGTGATGCCAATGTTGAGAAAGCATGCAAATTTATTGACGAAGCGGCTAAACTAAAGCCAAACCTTATAGTACTGCCAGAGTTCTTCAATTATTTCTACTTCGCCATGTACCGGGATTACAAATATGTACAGATGGCAGAGGAGGATGATGGCTATACCATGACCCGTATTAAGGACAAGGCACGCCAGCATGCTGCCTATATCATTGCCACCATCTATGAAGAACAAATGCCTGCCATATATTACGATACAGCTATACTGGTTAATCCCCAGGGGCAGATAGCTGGTAAGTATCGTAAAGTGCACCCGCCAGGGAACCGCAGCCTGGAGAGAATATATTATCGTTATGGCTCCAAGTTTCCCGTCTTCAATGTAGATGACTGGAAAGTAGGAGTTGTTATCTGCTATGACCTTAATTTTCCAGAGGCAGCACGGTGCGTGATGTTGAATGGAGCAGAGCTGCTGGTCGTTCCTTTCTGTGAAGCGGTCAATTACTTGTCGCCAGCTGCCAGTAGTCTGCCTGAGAACACCGGTGTCAAAGCCATGAATAAGAAAGGATGGCTTCGACAGTGGGACCTGAAAACAGCCCAAAGGGCAATCGAAAACCAGGTATATCTGGCAGCATGCAATCATGTTGGACAGGAAAAGGACGCTGTTATCATTGGGGAATCACGCGTCGTCGATCCCTGGGGAGAGGTGATAGTTTCTGCTGGAGCTCGTGAAGGGGTTATCCATTGCGAGCTGGATAAAAGAAAGTTGTTACAGCTGCGACAGACTACCTCAGTGCTCAGGGACCGCAGGCCTGACTTATACAAAGCTATCACCACTGATACAGAAGACTTGCCTCTTATTTGATGGGTTGGAGAGAAGGTAGTCTATGAAATACGATTTTGATGGTGTTGTAAACAGGAAAGGCACTGCTTCCATGAAGTGGGATACAGTGAGCTCGCTGTTTGGAGAGGAAGATATTCTGCCAATGTGGGTGGCAGATATGGATTTTCCATCGGCTAAACCAATCACAGAGGCATTACTAAAAAGAGCGGAGCATCAGATATATGGCTATACAGTTCCAGGCAGTTCGGTCATTAATGCTGTCATAGAGAGGATGAAGCGAAAATACAACTGGGAAATTAATCCTGAGTGGGTTCTATTTACCCCGGGGGTTATTCCTGCTATACATGCTGCTATACGCGCTTTTACCCATCCCGGTGATGAGGTTATCATCCAGGGTCCTGTCTACTATCCGTTCTGGGCAGCACTTGAAGACAGCGGCTGTCAGGTGGCAAATAACCAGCTAAAACTTATCGATGACCATTATGAGATTGATTTTGACGACCTCAGAAGCAAGTTTGCACTTAAAGACGGAATGTCTCCCTCTGCCTCACGTGCCAGGATGATGGTATTATGCAGCCCTCATAACCCGGTCGGACGGGTATGGACCAGGGAGGAGCTGGTACAGATGGGAGATATTGTCATCGGAAATGGAGCGTTGATGTTGTCAGATGAGATTCATTGTGAACTTCTTTTCAAGGGAATAAAGCATACACCTTTTGCTTCCCTGTCGAGCTATTTCGAGCAACATACCATAGTGTGCATGGCACCAAGCAAGACTTTTAACCTGGCAGGATTGAATGCCTCCGTGATCATTATTCCTAATGAGGAATTACGCCTCAGGTTCAATGCTGTAAAGCATGGTATTGTGACCAGAGTGAATCTGTTTGGGCTGACGGCGCTTGAGGCAGCCTATCGCTATGGGGATGAATGGCTCGAACAGCTCTTGAAATACCTGCAGGAGAACCTGGATTATTTAATAGCCTATATCGAACAAAAGATTCCGAAAATCAGGGTTATCAAGCCAGAAGGCACCTATCTAGTCTGGATTGATTGCCGTCAACTGGGGTTGGATAATGCGGGCCTGAGGAGATTTATGAGAGAAGAGGCCAGGATTGGCCTCGATGATGGCTATCTGTTTGGTCCTGCGGGAGCAGGATTTCAGCGGATAAATATTGCCTGCCCGCGCAGTACCCTGGCTGAGGCACTGCAAAGAATAGAGAACGCAGTGAATAGCCTGTAACGGCTGTCGATAAATAAGTGATATATACTGAATCACGACTGATAAATAGGAGGTGACCATTTATGAGCTTCCCTCAAATGTATCTTGCTGAGAGAAAACTGGAAAGCCCCAGGATAGAAGATGTCAGGCAGGCGATAATCACAGAGATGCAGAAACTAAAGCTGCACTCAAAAGTCCAACCAGGGATGAGTATAGCCATAACGGCTGGGAGCAGGGGGATAACCAATAATGTATTAATATTGGCAACGATTGCTTCCGAGTTAAAACGATACGGGGCTAGCCCCTTTTTTATTCCTGCTATGGGAAGTCATGGCGGAGCCACTGCAGAAGGACAGCGCCACCTTTTACAGGCGCTGGGGATAACAGAGCAATCTGTTGGCTGTCCCGTTATTTCACAGATGGAGGTGGTTGAACTGGGGCGTACCAAAGAGGGGATTCCTGTCTATATAGATAAAATTGCTGCCAGTGCTGATGGAGTAGTGGTGGTAAATCGAGTCAAGCCTCATACCGAGTACAAGGGAGAGATTGAAAGTGGATTGATGAAGATGATGACCATTGGCTTGGGGAAGCATAAAGGTGGATATACCGCCCATAGTTATGCAGTCCAACTGGGGTATCAGCTTGCCATTCCTTCAGTTGCCAGGATGATATTGCAAAAAGCTCCCATATTCTTTGGGCTGGCGGTGGTGGAGAATGCGTATGACGAAACAGCCATAGTTTCTGCCGTAGAGCCAGAACTGTTCGAGGAAACAGACAGGACTCTTCTTAAGAAGGCGAGGGATTTCCTGCCCAGGCTTCCTTTTAACAGGATGGATATCTTAATCGTTAACGAGATGGGCAAGGAGATAAGCGGAACCGGAATTGATACCAATATTATAGGCAGGGTTATGTTTGTTGGTGGTCCTGAGCCTGAGTGGCCCAAGATTACCAGGATAGTACTGCTTGATCTCACAGATAAAACATGTGGCAGTGCTGTAGGAGTGGGCCTTGCTGATTTTGTAACTCGCCGACTGGTGAATAAAATTGATTATCCTGTCACCTATGTCAATTGTTTTACTGCCATGACTCCTGAGAAAGGGCGAATTCCGGTAACAGCAGAAACTGATAAGGAGGCTATAGAGTGGGCCTTTCAGACAATCGGAGCTGTTGAGCCCCAGGATGCCAGGGTTGTGAAGATAAAAAACACCCTGCATCTGGACAAAATCTATATCTCAAGAGCTCTGGTTTCCGAGTTAAAAGTCAAATCTGAATGGGTTATCAGTGAACAACCTGCCGAATTGGCTTTCAACGAAGCAGGAGAGTTGCTGATTTGAAAATAGCCTTTACTGGTTTTCTAGTATTGGATGATAACAGTAGAGTCCTATGCATATAGGCCCTATAGCTCTTTCATTTCTGTCGAGAGCACAATAGCCGGTCGAGAAGTTACATATTTAAAGTCGACATTGCCGTCATTCCACATACTGTGAAAA
>CAYVML010000093.1:0-6649 GCA_964452475.1 uncultured Dehalococcoidales bacterium | reverse complement strand
GCTATACTCCATAGTAATACCTTAGGAATAATAGCTCGGAGATATATTTATTTAGTTCTTAGTCTATTCGATTTGACTATTTATAACATATTTTTCTTTATGATAGCAAGAGTTTGTAAGCCTTTACGCTGATAGGGCTGATGATGATAGTAGCTGTACCTGGGGTGCTCGCAGCAATCAGTGGTTACAACTGCCTATGACGATACTGTCATCGATTACCAGGGCATCATCCGCAGGCTCAATAGTCAGACACCTGTTATTAAAAGATATGTATCAAGTCAGGTCGATGATCTACCCTCAGCCATTATACTATACGTACTTTAAAAAGCACTTTACGTACATTCGACGGGGCATCAAGCTGGATGCCCGGCATATGGCCATCATGAGCGTAAAAGATACAGAACATTCCTGCAAAAAATGCTATTCGGCTATATTTATCAGGTGTTTCGTAGAAAGCGATATCCCTGGTTCCATCATACGGAGTTTGTGGAGAAAGGTCATCACCACAGAGATAGCCCATGTTTTCCTCCCCTGAGGCTAAGAACTGCACATCGATATATTTCTCATGTGTCTCAAATCTACACTCATCAATCGCCTTTGAAGTATAGCTTGATACCATATAGAACAGGTCATCGCCATCAACTTCATAACGGCCATCAGCCTTCTGAGCCAGCTGGCCATCCTTTAACAGCTTCAGGGCTTTAACGACACCCTTTGATAAGCCAGTATACGACTCCATATTCTCGATTTTGTCGACTATCATCTTGTTATACCTCCACTACATATCTATTATTAAGCTCAACCATGCTTCGGTTCGCGCATGTCGACTTTATGCTATTCATTGTGGCATTACTGAAATCAGTCGTCAAGTCAATAACTCAATACACCAGAACTTGTTAGTGGCTTGAAACAGGTGCTGGAGGACGAGCCAGAAGTGCACAGATAAGGCCTATAGCTAAAAAGCCAGCGCATATGCTAAAAGGCAGCACATAACTGGAAAAATTGTCATACATATAGCCACCCAGCAGAGGGGCAAATGCGTATATTGGAGTGGTAACGAACATCACTACCGAAGCCATTCTGGCATACGTTTTCGCGCCATAATAGGAGCTTATCATCACCATGTGGAGGACGAGTATCATCCCATAAGGGAAACCGAGCAGCACTACATAAACATACACCGCCGCCATTGAATCTGCGCTGATAAATAAAAGTAATGCAACTATCTCTGCCATGCAGGCAGCAGCCACCAGATAGCGCGTCTGAAATTTATCTCCCAGAGCACCTCCCACCAACCGCCCAGCACCGCTCATGCCAACCATCAATCCCAGCGAAGCTGCAGCTATCACCGGTGCAATACCGATGTCTGTCAGGTGGGCAACCTGGTGCGCATTCATCATGTTCAAGGTAAACTGATTAGCACAGGCAAAAATCACTATCAACCACAGGGTACGCGTCCTGATGCCATCCCTTACTTTCCATTCAGTAGGAGTAATGTATGTCTTCTTCCCATGCGATGATGGCACTCCCTCTACAGCCCTACCAAGACCAACTCCATCCGGTAACTGTCCTATATCCTCAGGCCTGTTACGAATAAATATCAAAGCTGGAACAGCGGCAAAGAAAAATACTACTCCCCCCAGAACAATCCACGAGGAACGCCAGCCTATCGATTCAACCATAGAGGCAATAAATGGAGCAAATACCAGAGGTCCTGCCCCCATACCAGCTACCACAATCCCCATTGCCAGAGATTTCCTTTTAATAAACCAGAAGTTTACCAGTGTGGTCAGGGCAAGCAGGTGTCCAAAAGCTACTCCCATACCCACTACAACCCCATATATCAACCATAGCTGCCATATCTGGGTTATCCTGCTCAATAAGGCAATACCAACGGCGGCCAGGGTAAAGCCAAGAGCCATCGGAAGCCTGACACCAAACCTGCCAATGACAACTGCCACTAACAGACTGGACATACCCACTACAAGCTGAAACACAGTAAATGCTGTTGTGCCAGCCGCCCTGCCAACGCCCAATTCCCCTATCATCGGTTTGAGGAATATGCCAAAAGAATAGAATATACAGCTTCCCTCAACGCACAGCAGTAAAAAAGCCACCGCGACAATCACCCAACCGTAAAATATTTTTCTACCTCCTATAATCATAGTCACCTTTCAAGAGGAGAAAAGCTGTCTGCCTTCTCATGAGTGCCTCAAGAGGAAATTCTCAATCTGCCTCGCAGTCGGCATTGATGTCTGGGCCCCTTTTTGGGTAACAGAGAGTGCAGCCGCTGCTGAGGCGCTGCGCAGGGCCTGCTTCACCGGTATTCCCAGGGAGAGCGCACAGGCGAAGACTCCACAGAAGCAATCACCAGCCCCTACAGTATCTACAGGTGTTACTGGAAAAGCTGGCTGATGCCAAACATCTTCCTCTGCAACCAGCAACGCTCCTTGCTCTCCCATCGTTAAGATAACGTTTTGCACTCCCCAGTCACGAAGCTTTAAAGCCAGAGTTTCATCATTACCTTCTCCGACTAATGACCGTAGTTCAACGCGATTACAGATAAGATAATTTACCAACTCCATGGTCTTCATGGATGGCCTCTGTTGACACGCCGGTGCAGTATTCCATAGCACCATAATTCCACGCTCGCTGCATCTCTGTATCATGGATTCAGTGGTCATCTGGGGAACCTCATTTTGAAACAGTGCTATTTGCTGTTCTTCTCCAGGCTGTTCAGGAATAACAACTTCAGTAGCGTCAAACAGGAAGTTAGCCCCCGGGGCAACAGCAATGATATTCTCTCCTTTTTCATCCACCATAATTTGAGCAATGCCTGAATGAACTCCTTCCCTTATAATAACTCCACCAATATCAACCCCCGCTTTCCCCAGATTGCTGATACACTCCTGCCCCAGTGAATCATCCCCCACACAGCCATACATCGCAACCTGCGCTCCTGCTTTTGCTGCGGCTACTGCCTGATTGGCCCCTTTCCCTCCTGGAAATGATTGGAAGCTGCCACCAGTAACTGTTTCTCCTAATGCAGGAATATCCGCAACATAGGTAACAAGGTCCATATTTATACTGCCGAAAATCAATACCGTTCCCATCACTTTATCTTCTGTCCTATCCTTTTTTCCGCTCAATTGATGTTACCCTTGCTGCCTTTGTAGCTTCAATGTCTCCGGCATGCTGATGAGCAGAGGAATCCGTACAAAAACGTCCAGCCCTATAACGAGCAGAAAGACATAGTGTGGTCCAAGCCTATCCCAGATAAAACCAGCCAGGAAGGCTGAACCTGCTGCCAGTAACATGCGGAAGAAACGTATTAAACCAACCCATCGTCCCATATGTTCCGCTGGTACGAGTTCAAAAGCCATGGCACCGGTAAGAACCATGTTTACGAAGATAAATCCCTGCAGAACACCGGCCGCAATTAAAAAAGCATGGCTGGGTGCCCAGATTAGCATTACATTCGAAGCCCAGAAGAGAGGCGCTGCCATATACAGAACCTTCTTGCGACCTATCCTGTCAGCCAGCCTGCCCAGCGGAATCCCAACCAGTAGCGGGCTCAACGCAAAGCCAGCGACCATTGCTCCCAGTATATACTGGTCAGCACCTTTTACTTCATGGGCAAAAACCTGGGCGAAAGGCAGTACCATACCCGTTGGGAGGAAGGTCAAAGAGGTAATAACCAGCATGCGCTTCAGTGATCTGCCATGCTTAAATATTTGAGAAAGCCCAGTCAATAAATTATACGCCTCTTCATTCTGGTATCCCCATTTTCTGTCGGATAACTGTGTATAGATAAGCAGGAAAGATACCGCAGCTCCAGCAAAGCTGATGAAGAAAAGAGGCCTGATACCAGACACATTAACACCACCAAATCTGGCAACAAGAAAAGCACCCAGCAGAGGGCCAATGATGCCTAACAACCCTGCTGCCAGAGTCTCACAGAAACTCATACCGGTTGCGCGGTCCTCATTCGGCAGTGAATTACCACACACCACAGAGCAACTATGGCCAGACATGTTAAATCCAAGCCAGTACATTCCCATGGCTATGATAATAACTATCCAACTCCATGCCAATGCATAGGTCAGGTATGAGATGGTAAGGAAAGCTATCCCAATGAGATATATTTTCTTGACTCCAATGCTATCTATTACCCCTCCCATTAGTGGACTAAGCAGGCCGGCAACCCCCATTCCAATGCTGTTCACAATACCAAGTTGTGTCCCTGTCGCACCCAGGGCTACGATGTAGACGGAGATATAGGGGAATACCATCTGGTAGGTAAATCTTTCCAGGCAGGCTCGTGCCATGGTTACCTTCCAGTCACGTTGTTGCCTCTTCAAGAAGGCTACCCCGCTGGCAGCGGCTTTCCATATTGGCTCAAACAGTTTCATTCACCATACTCACCTATCCAGGCCTTGCTGCTCTGCAACAGTAACTATAAAACAGAGGGTCTCCCTCCTAAATGACTTCTTCCATTAGCTTGCCACAGTAAAAATTTTTCACTTATAAGGGAGATCCATTACTTCCATTAAACAAGCGACTTACATCAACGGCCATAGAAGAATCTGAATGGTCTCAAGATATTCCATACGTCATCGCAGGCCTTAAGTTCTTCCTCCGATAGCTTCAATTCGATAGCCTCCAGATTCTGTTCCAACTGGGACAGAGAGGAAGCACCACAGACAACCGAAGTGATGGCCCGGTGCTGCAATACCCAGGCCAGGGCAAACTGTGCCGTATTTCGCCCGTGTGCACTGGCTGTCTGCTTGAGTTTGTCCACCGCCTCGAAGTTATTGTCTGACCAGTATTGTTGATTATACCTGAGCCCCAGATGTCCGAGAGAGAATCTGGCACCTTCTATCGCCCCCTTTGCCTTATCATACTTCCCACTGAGAAACCCCGCAGCCATAGGACTGTACACGCACATGCCAACACCTTCGCTGGCGCAGAGCGGCATCAACTCATATTCGATGTCTCTGGCGAGTAGATTATATGGAGGTTGAACGCACTCAAATCGTTCCAGGTTATGCAGAGCACTCACTCCAAGAGCCTTGCACAAGCGCCAGGCACAGTAATTAGAGCAGCCGATATAACGCACCTTTCCCTGGTGTACCAGATCATCCAGTGCCCGCAGGGTCTCCTCCAGTGGTGTATCATAATCAGGCATGTGGCAATAATACAGGTCTATATAATCCGTATCCAGCCGTCGCAGGCTGGCCTCAACGCCCTGCATAATGTGTTTTCGGGAAAGTCCCATATCATTGGGGCCAGCCTCACCACCACCTTCCCAGGCTGAATATGGTGTTGGTTTTCCCGCAACATCAGCCGCTTCCACTCTGACATTATCCTTCATTTTCAGCCAGTGCCCTACTTTGGTTGCCAGCACCACGGAATCACGCTTTCCTTTAATGGCCTTACCCAGAATCTCCTCAGCTTTACCAGATACATACATATCAGCAGCATCAAAGAAATTCACTCCCCGTTCAATCGCAGTCCCTATTATCTTCAGTGAATCCTTTTCTGAAACCTGGCTACCCAGGTTCATCACCCCCATACAGTATGCAGAGACCTTGAGTCCTGTCCTTCCCATTTTTCTATATTGCATTTAGTTATTCCTTTCCACTTTATTGATTCTGTTTATTATTATATCCAGCAGCAAGCAAAACTCCTAGCGTCCGTAGAACAGCCGAGGCGGCCTTAATTGACTCCATACCTCATCACAGGCCTTCAACTCATCCTCTGACAGAGTGATTTCGGTAGCTGCCATATTCTGTTCCAACTGGGCTATAGAGGTATTACCGCAGACAACCGCAGTAACTATCCGGTTACTCAACACCCAGGCCAGTGCGAACTGAGCCAGGGTTCGTCCATTACTTTCGGCAAGCTGCTTCAGCTTTGCCACAGCTTCAAAGTTATCTTCAGACCAATACTTTTGATTGTATACATAACCCTGGTGCGCCAGACTAAACCTTGCACCTTCTATTGGCCCTTTATCCTTATCATACTTACCAGAGAGAAATCCAGCAGCCATGGGACTGAATACGCATACTCCTACTCCCTCTGTGGCGCAAAGAGGTAGGAGCTCATACTCTATGTCCCTGGTAAGCAAGTTGTACGGCGGTTGTATACAGTCAAATCGCGCCAGGTTATATTTATCGCTTATCCAGAGCGCCTTGGAGAGCTGAAATGCACGGTAGTTGGAGCAGGCCAGATACCGTACCTTGCCCTGTCGAACCAAGTCATCCATAGCTCGCAACGTTTCCTCCAGTGGAGTATCGTAATCAGGCATATGAGCATAGTAGATATCGATATAATCAGTCTCCAATCTTTTCAAGCTCGCCTCTACTCCCTGCATTATATGCTTACGTGAGAGGCCCATGTCATTAGGGCCAACATCTTCTGCCCCTGGCCATGGAGTAAACGCCTTTGGCCGAGCCATATCAATAGGACCTGAGTCCCTGTTCCCTCCCCATTTCGACCCCAACTTCAAGGTATGCCCAACTTTGGATGCCAGTACTATGGAATCACGCCTGCCTTTAAGTGCCTTGCTTACAATCTGTTCAGTACGACCATTGACATACATATCAGCGGTATCGAAGAAGTTCACACCGGCAGCCGTGGCGCTCCT
>CAYVML010000092.1:0-6796 GCA_964452475.1 uncultured Dehalococcoidales bacterium | reverse complement strand
GGGAGGCTTTTCCCTTACATTGTTACCATTGGAAAAGAGTTAGAGGATAAGAGCAGTTCCCTCAAAGTGCTGAACCAGTATTTGCTGGACGAGATAGGCAACACATCCCTTCGCATAGCCAGGAAATACCTGGATGGCTATCTGAAGAGAGAATACAAGATTAATCAACTATCCAGCATGAGCCCGGGGAGGTTAGCAGACTGGCCGATAACAGAGCAGAAACTGTTGTTTTCACTTTTCGGTGATACCAAAGGTCTGGTTGGAGTAGCCTTAAACGACAGCATGTTGATGCTCCCCAAGAAATCTCTTTCAGGGATATATTTCCCAACAGAGGTTTATTTTGAAAGCTGTCAATTGTGTCCCAGAGAAAGATGCGAAGGGCGGAAAGCTCCCTACGATGATGAACTGGCAAAGAGCTACTCGGTCAACCCTGCCTGAGCATTGCACCCCATAGAAGATTTCTGTATAGATATTATAGCCCCCTGATACTTACCGAGTTTACATATTTCTGAGCGGTTGCTTTGAAACCTTCCAGCTTTTCTGCAGAGTATGGAGTCAGCTTCATATAGGAAGGGTCAAGTGTAGGCTCTTCCACCCGATACTGCTGCAGATAATAGTGGGCTGCACCTGCTATCAAGCGGGATATGCTTTCTATTTCCTTACTACCAACCAATCCCGGCACACAGGTCGTTCTGAATTCATATTCTATGGAAGATTCACGGATGGTTTCTATGCTCTGTAATATTCTGTCTGTGTCTAGTTCTAACCCGGCAGCAACTGCATATCTATCAATCGATGTCTTTATGTCCATGGCAATATAGTCCACCAGCCCCATTTCTAACACCCTGAGTAACATATCCGTGTTGTAGCCATTGGTATCTATTTTTATTGACAGGTTCATTTTCCGCAGCTTGCTTAATAATGCTACCAATTCGCTGCCGTTTATCAGCGGTTCACCTCCGGTAATTTCCACAGCATCGATGAAACCCTTCCGCTGTTCCAGACGCTCGAGTATAGACTCGTTACTGATAACATCCAGGCGCTTATAACCCTCTACAAGGCTCACATTCTGGCAGAAAGGGCAGCTGAAATTACAACCGCCCAGAAAGATTATAGAGGCTATTTTCCCTGGAAAGTCGATAACAGATATGCCCTGGAAGCCGCATATTTTCATCTTGCAGAAGCTGTTCCCTGGAGTACAAATTCTTTCCGTTGTCTGAATTCTTCCTGCTTGCCCTTATTCCATTGTTTTACCGGCCGAAAATAACCTACCACACGAGAATATACCTCGGTATCCTTCCCACATTCAGGACACTGAAATTGCTCACCACTCACATAGCCATGTACCGGGCAGATAGAAAAGGTTGGCGTAATCGTGAAATAGGGCAGGTGGAACGTCTCGGTGACTCTTTTTACAAGCAACTTTACACTCTCGGGATTATCCACTTTTTCTCCCAGGTAACTGTGAAACACCGTGCCTCCGGTGTATAAAACCTGCAAATCATCCTGCTTGCTTAGAGCATCAAACAAATCTCCTTTATAGTCAACCGGAAGTTGTGTTGAATTGGTATAGTAAGGTTCATCATTTCCAGCAACTTTTATATTCGGAAAATCCTCACGGTCAATTCTCGCCAAACGATAACAGGCACCTTCACCGGGAGTTGCCTCCAGGTTAAACAACCCCTGAGTTTCTTTTTGAAACTTCGCCAGCTCATCCCGCATAAAGGTAGCTACGCTGACCGCAAATTCCTTCCCCCGAGCGGTAGATATGTCTTCTCCCAGAAAATTCAAACAGGCTTCGTTCATTCCTATAAGTCCAATTGTCGAGAAATGATTAGTCCAGTAGTGACCCAACCTTTCTTTTACCGCAGACAGATAGAATTTTGAATAGGGATACAACCCCTGCTCGGTGAATCGTTCTATTGTCTTCCTCTTAAGCTCCAGGCTTTCCTTCGCCAGTGTCATCAGCTTGCGCAACCTGTCGTAGAAGTCATTCAACCCATTGGAAAGATAGCCAATCCTGGACATGTTGATGGTAACAACCCCTATGCTCCCGGTTAACGGATTGGAGCCAAAAAGACCTCCACCTCTCCTTCTAACCTGTTCAATATCCAACCGCAACCTACAGCACATGCTTCTGGTATCCTCAGGTTTCATATCTGAATTTACAAAGTTTGCAAAATACGGAATGCCATACTTGGCTGTCATCCTCCAGAGAGGGTCCAATTCTTTGCTTTGCCAGTCAAAATCCTCCGTAATATTGTAGGTAGGGATAGGAAAGGTGAAAATACGCCCCTTGGCGTCACCTTCCATCATCACCTCACAGAAAGCCCTGTTCAGCATATTCATCTCTTCATGGAACTCGCTGTATGTCGAATCCTGCAACTCTCCACCGATTATTACCGGCTCATCTTTCAGCAACGGAGAAGGAAGAAGGTCGAAGGAAAGATTGGTGAACGGTGTTTGAAAACCAACCCTAGTGGGAATATTGAGGCTGAATACGAATTCCTGCACCGCCTGCTTTGTTCCCTTATAATCAAGACCATCATATCTAACAAATGGAGCCAGAAGAGTATCAAAATTCGAGAAGGCCTGTGCACCTGCTGCTTCGCCCTGGAGTGTATAGAAGAAATTGACTACCTGCCCTAAAGCGCTTCTAAGATGTTTGGGAGGAGTGCTTTCAACCTTGCCTTCAGCGCCCTTAAAGCCTTTTAACAACAGGTCTTTTAAATCCCAGCCACAGCAATATGCGCCCAGAATTCCAAGGTCATGAATATGAAAGTCTCCTTTGATATGTGCCTCTCTCATTGCCGGTGGGTAGATTGCACCAAGCCAGTAGCGGGAGGCTATTCCAGCGGAGACGTAATTGTTGAGCCCCTGTAGAGAGTAATCCATGTTGCTGTTCTCATTTACCCGCCAATCCAATCTGCCCAGGTAATCATCAACCATTCTCCTAGCCCCTGCAATCAAGCGCCTTGATTCTCTCAACTTAGCATGCTGATCTCGATACAGAATGTATGCCTTGGCAGCTTTGACATAGCCATTCTCAACAAGTATTCTCTCGACTAGGTCCTGCACCTCCTCCACCGTTGGCACACGTCCGTCCCGACAGGTAATCTCCAGAATAGATACCAACTGCTCTGATATATGTTCCGCCTCTTCACGAGATCCATCATCCACAGCTTTAAACGCCTTGAATACAGCCTCTGTTACCTTGCTTGGTTCAAACGGAACGATATTACCTTCTCTTTTTCTTATATTCTCAACACTTTGCCTTGTCATTAAACAATACCTCCTTCTAAGGGGGATGCGCAGCTTGTTCCGATAGTAATTGAGTACAGTAAAAACAGTTATTGAGTTTATAATATACTAGATATTGTTGTCAATAGGTTGTAACATACTAGATATGGAAGGTTGTTATACTGTTAAAGTTAATAAATAGGATAACTAAATACTAAATTTGTTTCTATCTGATACAACTAACAAAGATTTTACTAACAGTACATCAAAACACATAAATCGAAATCTTTGGCTATGATTACCACACATAGAAAACAGGTTAAACACTGCCTTTTTTTTCAACTGGTAATATCTTAAGCATCACACTATAAATTTCTCTATACGCTTCATAGCTTCAGCAATACGCTCTACTGGTTGTGCATTGGAAATTCGTACATATCCCTCGCCATTCTTGCCATAAGTTGAACCAGGAATCATCCATACATCTTCACGTTCAAGAAGCTGCTGACAGAATTCTCTTGAGCTATAACCTTCAGGTATTGTACCCCAACAATAAAAAGTAGCCATGGGGTTCATCATTTTGAGATTCATTTTCCGCCAGGCTTTGACTACAACATCTCTCCGCTCGGCAAATATTCTGTTACGTTCTAGCATCCAGTCAACAGGACCTGTCAACGCTGCGGTGGTTGCCACCTGTAGTGGATAGAATATACCCCGGTCAACCTGGGATTTTATTTTAGCCATCCCACTAATAACATCTTTATTCCCCATCATCATCCCCACCCTCCAACCACAACTATTGAAAGATTTTGACATAGACCCAATTTCAATACCCACTTCTTTCGCCCCAGGAAATCTTAGAAAACTTGGAGGTTTATATTCATTGAAATATACATCAATATATGGATTGTCACTTACCACCCATACATCAAACTCCCTGGCCCACTCGATAAGTTTTAGAAAGAACTCATCATTAGCAGTAGCTCCGGTTGGATTATTAGGTAGGTTTATCCAGATCATCTTAGCCAAGTTGGCCATATCAGAAGGAATAGCATCAAGGTCAGGAAGAAAGTTGTTTTCTTCCAGTAAAGGATAATACTCAACACTACCTCCTGCAATCCTCGCACCTGCTTCATAGGAAGGGTAACCAGGATCTGGAATCAGCACTAGGTCACCCTGATTTAAAAGGCAATTATATATTTGGAAGAGAGCCTCGGCACCACCCATGCAATATATCACTTCGTTACTAGGGTCGATTTCTACCCCATGGTTGCGTTTATACCAACCAGCTATAGCCTGATAAAATGGTTTTATGGGGTATGCTGAAGGATAATGATGGTTATTAGGATTCGAAACAGCCTCAATAAGCGCTTTCAATTGAGGCTCTGCCGGAATCACATCAGGATCACCTAGCCCGAGATTTATCACGTCTCTCCCCTCCGATCTCATCAATGCTATCTTCTGATGCATTACTGGCCCTAAGTAGGCTTTGAAACTATTCAGTTTATCTGCAGTTCTCATAACTTACCCCCTACGTTTCTCGTTATAAATAGAGCCTTATCTTCACTAAATCATCTACTGTCTTTATCCGCATTGTAGGGTGCCCTTTTCTCTATCTGACCAGGCAATCATTAATTTAGAATAATTACAGAATGGCGAGAATTATGACTTATTCAGAGTTAAAAGTACAGTCCAAGAGTGGCTTTCTATGAGTTAATGAAATGTTTATTCTCTTTTAAATCTATGATCTCGTAGTCTATCCCATTTTCTCTCAAATTCTCTATTAACGCTGATATTACATAATCAACACAAACAACAGAAATAGCTAAACCATGGCATGCTGCTTCAACAACAGCTTCTTTGACACCGTATACATAGTCAGGATTTATGCTTACTCGCTTTAACACCACTATCGATTCGACTCCTATTGCCCCCACCAACTTACATCGGTTAATTTTCTTTCTTAACAAGTCAACATCAGTATTCCGGGAACCTCCCTCCCGTATACCAGGAACTTTTAATATAGCCACTTTACCTATCCCTAAGTTTATCACCCCTTCTATATTTGAGATGCCAATATCTTCTCCTTTTTTTGCCTCAGAGATGGTTATTCCATGAGCTCCTTTCTCACTTACAACATCTGCAGCAAATAACAAACCATCCTCCATATACAAGGACACCGACTGGTTACAGCTTAAATCCGTGACTGCTATAGCTGTAGTTACGTATATGTCAGCTACTACTTTATTGACAAACGAAGTATACGCATGCAACTGCCTCGCCATCTTCAAAATCCAATCTACACCCTCTTTTGTTACTTTATATTTAGACCGACCTGAAGAACTCAACCAGCCCTTTCCAACTAATTCCTTAACATATTCAGAAACTGCCTGTGAGGTTATTGCCAGTTTTTCAGCAATCTCTTTCTGAGGAATAGTCGGTTGATTTGACGCTATTTCCAACAGTATCTGAAACTTACTAGCCAGGTTCTTACTCCTGAGTATATCCACCATTAAGGCATTATATCATCCGCCAGAGAGATCTACATCTCTCTATTACAGTAATAAATAGCTATGACAAGATAGTTGTTCTGATAGCAAGAGAACTAGGACAATTCTCCTTGAGTACACATTTATAACATCGAGGCTTTCTAGCCTGACAAACTTGCCTGCCATGCCGTATTAAATGTACATGAAATTGATATATTTTATAAGCAGGAACTAGATTCTGTAAAAGATTATGTGCCTTTTCTATTGAAACACTTGAATCCACCAATCCTAGTCTTTTTGATACTCGAAAAATATGTGTGTCAACAGGCAATAATTGCCTCCCCATAGAAAAAAGAATCACACAACTAGCCGTTTTAAGGCCAACGCCAGGCAGGCTGACCAGGAAATTCCTCGCGTCTAGTGTATCCATTGAATCAAGAAAATCGAGAGTCAATGAGCCGTGCTCCTCCCAAATTTTATTAAGTATCTGTTTTATCCTGACAGCCTTAATTTTAGACAATCCACCGCATTTGATACTTTGAGAAATATGTTCTAGGGGAGCTAAGGCTACATTCTGCCAGCCACTAAAAGTTGATGTTAATGATTTGAAAGCTCGGTCAGAATTTAAATCTGAAGTATTTTGAGAAAGTATGGTCTTTATAAGCACCTCCAGATGCTGTTTCTCTGGATTCAATTTTAAAAGACCATATTCTTGTTCCAGCAAAGCGATTACTTCTTGTATAATCATATTGAAAAATTTATCTCCAACGCATTTGTTAAAATATATTTTATAAAGATATGATAAAAGAACGCAAAGTCATTCTAGATATGGATCCTGGCATCGACGACGCCTTAGCCATAATTTTGGCTTTGAGGTCTTTAGAAGTAAGAGTCATGGGCATAACCACTGTAGCCGGCAATGCTCCAATAGAAATGTGCACTATCAATACGCTACGCATATTGGAATATCTGAGAGCAACTGGTATTCCGGTGATAGAAGGTGCAGAAAAGCCACTGAGAAAACCATTTACTGGGGCATTAAGTTATCACGGAGCAGACGGATTGGG
>CAYVML010000091.1:0-6851 GCA_964452475.1 uncultured Dehalococcoidales bacterium | reverse complement strand
CATTTGTACCACCTGTCTTGCCACTTCCATATTGCCTAATATCTATGCCTTTCCTTAGCTTACCTATTATTAGACCACAAGGAATAGATCCAAGAAGATAAGCAACAATTAATACAGTGGTCAATTTAAGAGCTATCATGCGTTAGCAGCCTTAATTGTTCGTTTATTCTTATTGCGAACCCTTATAAAGGAGAGATACAGTGGAGAACCACTGAAGGGGAAACTACTTCTGAGCTGTTTTTTCAGGTATCTCTGGTAGGAGGTGTATGCTAGTTGTGGATTGTTTACCTCTAACACAAAGGTAGTAGGATTGCTATTGTCTTGACGGGCATGAAAGATATGCAGTTGTTTTAGGCCTATATGCTGGGGAGGATGGCTTTCGAAAGCTTGCTTTATTACCATATCAACATCTGAGTTTGATATCGTCTTTTGTCTTCCCTGCCATACCTGATATGCTGTTGGCAGGATCTTTCCTGTATTGAGTTTAAGCTTAGCTGATATATAAAGGATAGGCACGTAAGACATGAATTTGGTGCGTTCTCTCAGGTATGTTTTAAATTGCTGTCGTTGATCTGAGGGGATTAAATCCCATTTATTCACTATCAACAACATGCTTTTCCCTGCTTCTATGATGTAATTAGCTATGTGCATGTCATGAACAGTAACGAACTCAGTGGCGTCAATTACTAGCAGGGCGATATCTCCGCGGTTTATCGCCTGGACGGCACGGATAAAGCTATAGAAATCCACGCCGCTACTAATTCTGCCGTGTCGTTTGATGCCCGCGGTGTCGATGAGCATCATTTTTTTATTATCCCAGTTAATTGTTACATCAATGGCATCTCTAGTAGTACCTGGGGCATTATGTACGATTGCTCGCTCTGTGCCCAAGAGGGTGTTTAGTAATGTGGATTTACCTACATTAGGATGTCCTACAATTGCCAGTTTAGTTTCTATAGATTTGGCAGGACTGACAGTTGATGGTGGTAACAGAGTAATAACAGCCTCCATAAGGTCGCTTATTCCCAGGTTATGATAGGCACTAATGGCTATAGGGGTGCCAATACCCAAATGGAGGAAGTCTCCTATCTGATATGGTTGATTGGGTGAGTCTACTTTATTGACTGTCAGTACTACTGGTTTATTGCTGCCACGCAGTGCCTCTATCACCTCTTCGTCAGATGTGATTACTCCACTTCGAGCGTCCATCATCAAAATGATAACATCTGCCTGAGCTATAGCTAGTTCCACCTGTTGTTGAACTTTTTCTTCCAGTGTTGATGCTGGTTTGTTTTGCCAACCTCCTGTGTCGATTAAGGTTAGCTCTTGTCCTTGCCACAATATTGATGCTATGACACGGTCACGAGTAATGCCATCTGAGTCAGCAACCACAGCTTTACGGTTACCGGCTAAGCGGTTGAGCAATGTAGATTTGCCTACGTTTGTCCTGCCGACAATAGCTATAATCGCATTCGTCATAGTGCTGCTACTTTAGGATTGTTTGGTAGCAGTAGTCTGGTGAGTATTGCCTTTTGGGCATATAGTCTGTTCTCTGCTTGATCGAAGACCACTGAATAGCGGCTTTCTAGCATTTCTGTAGAGATTTCCTCGCCGTGATGGGCTGGAAGTGGGTGCATAAATAAGGCGCTCCCACTGGCTAGCGATAATAACTTATCATTTACCTGGTATTTGGCAAACACTGCACGTCGCTTTTCTGCCTCACTTTCCTGCCCCATGCTTACCCACACATCAGTATAGACTACATCGGCACCCCGAACTGCTTGAGCCGGGTCTTCTGTTAAGGTAATTTGGCCCCCGCTTTCGGCAGCAAATTTCTGGGACTGGGTTACTATATCTTTATCGATTTCATAACCTGATGGGGAAGCGATGCGAAAATCTATGCCAGCAAGCGAGCTTGCGAGCAATAAACTATTGGAAACATTATTACCATCGCCAATATATGCCAGACTTAATCCTCTGAGCCTCCCTTTTTTTTCATGTATTGTTAGCAAATCTGCCAATGACTGGCAGGGATGTTCCCAGTCAGAAAGGGCGTTTATGATTGGTATAGATGAGAATTCAGCCATGATTAATAAAGTGTGATGTATGAACGTACGAGCAGCGACTCCATCCACATAACGGCTAAGCACCCGAGCCATATCAGGTATGGACTCCCGTTTGCCCATCCCTACTTCCTGCTGAGATAGGTAGATAGCATCTCCACCTAGTTGCTTCATAGCCATTTCAAAGCTAATCCTGGTTCGTAGGGAAGGTTTCTCGAATAGTAAAGCCAGGGTTTTCCCTTCAAGCAGGTTTGTAGTATGCTTTTGCTTCATGGCCAGAGCTTCTTTCAGAATTAGATTTAGCTCCTCTGAACTAAGGTCGGATATTGAAATAAAATCCTTTTTCATCTTGACCATGAGCATAACATGCTAATTGAGAGGGATTCAAGAAGTTGTGCCTGTTTGTAGTCTGACTAAAGAAGCTATGAGGAATAAATATTTAGTATATTATTTAATGCTGATCAATAACTGCTTCAAATAAATACCATCATGAATAGGGAAGACTAATATTTTGAGCCTCTTATTTATGGAATAATAGCAGACTCTACGCTTGGGTTAAATGCTATAATTTTGAAAAGGGAGAGCTAAGACTATGGGGCTCACCTCATTATTCTGAAATTATATAAAGTAACCTGGGAATGAAATGAAGGAAAATAAAAACCCCAAACTGTTATTGCTACTTATGGATGGTAATGCTCTGGTTCATCGTGCATTTCATGCTCTACCTCCACTCACAGTATCTAGGACAGGAGAGGTGGTTAATGCGGTATACGGATTCGCCAGCACTTTACTTAAGATTCTCGCCGAGTTCAAACCAAATTACTGGGCAATTGCCTTTGATAGACCAGGTCCTACGTTTCGGCACAAGATGTATGAAGCATACAAAGCACAACGCGAAAAGACACCAGATGAACTTATAAGCCAGATAGCTCTAGTTCACCATTTAGTCGGAGTTTTTAATATTCCTGTTTTTGAGGTAGATGGTTACGAGGCTGATGATATCCTGGGTACTTTAAGTAATAAGGCTGTAGAGCAGGGAGTTGAGACAATCATTGCTACTGGGGACAATGACGTTCTCCAGTTGCTATTGTCAGGTATCAGAGCTTTTATGCCCAGGCGGAGTTTTAATGATACCTTTCTTTATGATTCAGAGGCTGTAAAGGAAAAATATGGAGTTGCTCCTGAACAAGTAGTGGATTTTAAAGCCCTGACAGGTGATGCTTCGGACAATATACCTGGTATCCCAGGAATTGGAAAAAAAACGGCTGCTAGACTAATACAGAGCTACGGCAATCTGGAAGAAATATATGCTCATATAAATGAAATAACGCCAGGTAAACTACAGAAAGCGTTGCTTGAGGATAAGCCCAACGCCTTTAGAAATAAAAAGCTGGTTACTATAGTCAAGGAAGTCCCTATTGAATTGAAGCTGGAAGATTGTCAGGTAGCTAATTTTAATAGAGAGAAGGCAGTGGAGATTTTCCGAGAACTTGAGTTTACCAGGTTGTTGTCAAGATTGCCTCAGTTTATGGATACTGCATCTTCATCTCACAGTCAGGTAATAATAAATTCTTCCTGTGAGTTGTTGAACTCAGAAGAGGCTCTAGGAAGGCTTGTAGCTCAATTAGAAAAAGTGAGCCAAATAGCTATCCTGGGTATCTTCTCACATAATACAAGGAGGAAAAGTAATAACACCGCAACCGCTATTCTGGAAGCTATCGCACTTTCTCCTTCTCCAGGAAAAAATTTTTATCTTCCTGTGCAACATTACGACTCAAGTGGTTCTGCACAGATACCGCTCTCTGAAATAATACGTCTTAAGCCGATCCTCGAAAATACTCATATAGCTAAGATTTGTTATGATGGAAAAAGCAGTTCAGTTGCTCTTGCTCATTATGGAGTTCGCTTACAAAAACTGTATTTTGATTTAAGGCTTGCAGCTTATCTGCTGGGCGAGAAAAACCTGGCGCTTGACTCGCTAGTGTTTACAAAGCTTGGTGTAGAGATAGCATCTCTTGAAAAACTATTAAGGGCGAGCAATAGACAAAGACCAGAAAAAGAACTCAATCCCGAACAGATTGAAAACTACGCAGCTGCTGGCCTGGACGCTATCTGGAAATTACATGATATTTTTAAAAAAGAACTTCATCAGAACGAATTGTGGCAGTTATTCAGCGAGCTGGAGATGCCCTTAGTGCCTGTGCTGGCTGAGATGGAGATAAATGGGATCGCCATAGACACTCAACTGTTACACACAATATCTCTTGCCTTTGGTAAAGAGCTAGAAAAACTTGAGCAGGAAATATACTACAGTATAGGGCATGAATTTAATATTAATTCGACTAGGCAATTGGGGAAAGTACTGTTTGAAGAATTGAAGTTACCACAATTGCATAGGGGAAAGAAGAGTTATTCAACTGAAGCTTCGGTTTTAGAAGCATTACAAGGCACACATCCCATAACTGAGCTTGTATTACAGTATCGTCAGCTATCTAAGTTAAAATCAACATATGTTGATGCCCTGCCGGCATTGGTAAATCATACTACCGGGCGAGTTCACACTACGTTAAGCCAGACTGGCACTGCTACAGGAAGACTTTCATCGAGCAACCCAAATCTGCAAAATATCCCGATACGAAGCACATTGGGAAGCCAGATAAGACAGGCAATTATTGCTCCTAGAGGGTCTTATCTCCTTAGTGCTGACTATTCACAGATTGATCTCAGGGCACTGGCTCACCTTTCTAAGGATACTGCCCTTATCGCCAGTTTTAACAATGATGATGATATTCATAGCATAACTGCTGCCAGGGTATTTGGTGTTTCGATAGATGAAGTGACGAAGGAGATGCGTCGTGATGCCAAGGCGGTTAACTTTGGGGTTATTTATGGTATGAGTGATTATGGACTGTCACAAGCTACAGGAATTAGCCGAGAAGAAGCTGCCAGGTTCATCTCCCGGTATTTTGAGAGGTATCCTGGTGTGAAGAAATACCTAGAAATAACCAAGGAGCAGGCACGAGAACAGGGCTATGTACAGACTATATTGGGGAGACGAAGGTTTATACCGGAGATAAACTCGTCAAACAGGATGCTTAGGGAGGCAGCAGAACGCATGGCCATTAATGCCCCTGTGCAGGGGACCTCTGCTGATATTATTAAAGTTGCCATGCTCAAAATATACGAGGAAATGAAAAAAAGCGGATTGAAGAGCAAACTGCTTTTACAGATTCACGATGAGTTACTGTTCGAGGTTCCTGAAAAAGAGCTGGGGGAGTTGAAAGCATTAACTGCACGACTTATGCCAGAAGCTATGAAACTTTCCGTGCCGTTAAAGATAACCATCAAGGTAGGCCAGAACTGGTGTGATATGAACCAGTAGCCTAGTTATTAAAATAAGAATCAATATTGCTGGCAGCCCGTTTTCCGGCTCCCATGGCGCTAATTACTGTAGCTGCTCCAGTAGCCATATCGCCTCCACACCAGACCCTTTCTTTACTTGTCCTCCCGGTTGCACTGTCGGTTTTTACAGTGCCCCACCTGGTAAGTTCAAGCCCTTCAGTCGTTGAGGGGATAATTGGGTTTGGCCTGGTACCAAGGGCGACGACGACAACATCGGTTTCAACAGTGAATTCGGTGCCTGGCTTTGGTATTGGTCGCCGTCGGCCACTATCATCGGGTTCCCCCAACTCCATTTCAATACATTCCATTGCTGTTACTCTGCCCTGCTCATCACCCAGAAACCTTGTAGGATTTGTTAGATACTTGAAGATAATGCCTTCCTCTTCCGCATTTTCTCTTTCCTCTGCCCTGGCTGGCATCTCTATTTTAGAACGGCGGTAAATGATATAGACCTTACCAGCACCAAGCCGTAGAGCGCACCGTGAAGAATCCATAGCTACATTTCCACCGCCTATTACCACGACTTTTTTACCTACTTTTATGGGGGTGTCATACTCAGGAAAGAGATAAGCCTTCATCAAGTTTGTTCGGGTAAGAAATTCATTGGCAGAATAAATATTACTGAGGTTCTCCCCTAGTATATTTAAAAACATTGGAGCTCCTGCTCCAGGAGCTAGGAATACTGCATCATAACTATTATCCAGTAACTCATCGACAGTGGCGATTTTACCGATAACGTGGTTAAGTTTTATTTCAACGCCCAGTGACTTGACATAATCGACTTCGGCCTGGACAATACTTTTAGGTAATCTAAATTCAGGGATGCCATACATTAATACGCCACCAGCGGTGTGGAGTGCTTCAAAAATAGTGACTTGATATCCTCGTTTGGCTAGTTCCGCTGCGCAGGTTAAACCAGCTGGCCCAGATCCAACTACAGCAATTCTTCTACTTTTAGAGTTCATCTCTCTCCCTTTCGAACAATGTCTGCGTTAGCCCGTTCCCAGTCAGCAACGTATCGTTCTAATCGGCCAATGGCAATGGGAGCTCCTTTTCTGGCTAGAACACATTTCATTTCACACTGTGTCTCCTGGGGACAGACTCTTCCACATATTCCAGGAAGACTGTTTTTTCTCTTCAATATTCTAACCGCTTGCGGCATGTCGCCGTCTTGTAGCGCTTTTATGAACTCAGGTATATCTACATCGACAGGACAACCTGTTTTGCATAGAGGTTTTTTACATTGTAAACAGCGCATGGCTTCCGCCAGAGCTTGCTCTTCAGTGTAGCCTAAAGCTACCTCATTGAAATTCTCCCTTCTTTTCTCAGGAGACTGCTTGGGCATCTCCTGTCTATTCAGATTTATTTTTCTCGTCTCATTCATTG
>CAYVML010000090.1:0-6858 GCA_964452475.1 uncultured Dehalococcoidales bacterium | reverse complement strand
CCCCTGAGGATTTGCACCTTCTGGCATAGGGTTGAAGGGAGATGCTACTGATGGGTCTATAGGACTGAGAAAACCATGTCTTCCGAGATATAACTCGTCAGCACCTAGAGCGATTAATGTTCCTGTACTTAAAGCTCGTAACGGAACAACGACAGCAAATTTATTACCGTATTGTCGGAGAAGATTGACGATGCCCCAGCCAGCAATTGTGTCGCCTCCAGGTGTGTAGAGGAAAAGTGCAATACGCTCTTGAGTATCTTCGAGCCTAGATAAAAGCGATGATAGCAAAGGTAGGGAATCTCCTGCAATCCTTGTTTCCAACCCTTGACGGTCACCAGTAACGATGGTAACCAGGCGTGCATTTAATTCTGTTTCTATTGTTGCTATTAATCGTTTTCGGTCTTCAATACTCATTTGATAAAACAAATTCCTATTTTTTAAAATCTTGGCAAAGAAAATATAGCACCGTTAATATACTATGTCAATAGGGATAACCCGAAGTGGGAATAAAAAATCTTTCTAAATTAAATTATAACATGATTATAAAAGACATTAAAGGAAAAGTTGACGTATGCCTTATACTTGCTAACCATTTGCTAACGTATGAAAACAAATAGGGAAATATGACACGGTAGTTTACGTACAGAACAGAATATTGCTAATAAAACTGTAACACTAATTTGAACGTAAAAACACATATAGGGCGAGTAATGGCAAGTCCAGTACGCTCTGCCATAGAATACAGACAGGGCTGGTCAATAAGAGCAGCCTTATTAATTATCAGGGCGATATATATTGTACTTCTATCTGTGACCTTATTAAGTTTACATAATAAGTACTATCACCTTATAAATTGAGATTAGACTATATTGGCAGATAAAGTTTTATATCTTGATTAGCAGGCAATCCTTGAAGGCTACTTATGGGATATAGTCAGGCTAAATCCTAGTTAACCATGGTATCCACAACGAATGTTTATTTTGTTGTACTGGGTAGCTGTATTCTTTATGCCAGGGTACTTGCTTATTCAGGTTACTAATAGCTAGTATAATAACAGGGTAGTTAATAATGTACTTCAGAAGGAGGTATCTATGGGTAACCAGGAAGAAGTCGTTTCATTAGCAGATGCTAAAGAACAGGTTAAAAAAGTATGTGAGAGACTGGCCATTTTGCATCTAGCTTTTTCAAGGACACTGGTAGAAGAACTCGGTGAGGAGAAAGGTACAGCTTTAGCTCTCAAAGCTATCAAAAATTATGGCATAAGGGTTGGGAAAGGGGCACAAAAAAGGGCAAAAGATGCAGGGCTGGCTAATTCTCCCGATAATTATAAAGGAGACCTTCCTGCCTATGGGATGCATGATAAAGTAGAAGTCATTCAAAGCGGAAAGGAAAAGCGTACAAAAGCCTATGGCTGCGTAATGGGCAAGGTATGGAAAGAGCTTGGTGAAGAGAAGTTAGGGCGCCTTTATTGCTATGTTGACCCTGCAAAATATATTGCTTTCAACCCGGATTTTAAGCTAATTCATATAAAAGCGATGACAGATGGCGATGAATATTGTGAATTTGCAGTAAGACCCACTACACAAAAAGATAAGGACGATTTCAGGGATAGTAATAAGGATTGGTCGCATATAGACAAATAATATTGTAATCAGGAGGAACTGCTACACATGGAACAAATAAATGAAGTAAAACCATTTGGAGGGAGAGCATATAGCCGGGAAGATATGATGGAGATGGATAAAGTTGTTCTCGGCGGCCTCTTACGAGAACGAGTGCATCATAATATCGAGGTTCCGCTATACTCAACACTTCTTAAGTGGAAGGGAGACCCGATACCGTCTTTTGGCAAGCAGGCACAACTGGTAGTTGACGTCTGGACTGAAAGGAAATTCCCTTTAGATACAGATGATATGAAGTGGGTAAAAACAAACCTGGAAATTGCTGAAAATATACGAGCAGGAAAAAAATTTGAGTGGGAAGAACCTCTTCCGGTTCCTTTTACTACTGAAGAAATGAAAGTCGTTGAGAAATTGATTTACGGTCGCCATTCTATCCGGGATTGGGCAGACAAACCTGTACCGGATGAAATGATTGAGAAAATACTTGAGGCAGGTAGAGCTGCGCCGGTAGGTTGTAATCTCGATGAGATTCGCTTCATTGTTATTAAAGACCCTGAGGAAGCTAAGATTATATGGAGTGATATCTCTACAAAATATGCTGTGATAGTAGTAATTTGTTATGACACCAGAATTCCGAAAATCGTTTATCAAGACAGGTTTGTCCCACAAAATGCAGGGTACGATGCGGCTGCTGCAGGAGACCATATGTTACTTATGGCTCATGCTCTTGGTTTGGGAGCGGTCTGGCTATCTAAGACGGTAAAAACTGAATTAACCAAAGATACGGGGGCAAGATTTAAAGAACTTTATGGGCTGCCTGACTACATAGAAGTAGCTATGCATATTGCCTTTGGTTGGCCGGCTATGGGAACGATAAAATCAAATAGAATACCTCTTAAAGATATGATGATAAAAAAGCCTTCAATACATGATGTTTGAAATGCATAGCTAATTATCTGTAATCGACACTGATATTTTGTAGGGACAAAATGTTGACCGGCTGCCTGTATGAACAAAATAAGGCAGTAATTTAAAATTCTGCCACTGTAGTTCTTCAGAATATCAGAGTCAATTACAGCCTTGTCAGCTTTGTTGAATAAGTGATAAACTTCATAGGCAATTCAATGGCACAAAAGGTTTTTTCAGGATTTCGACCAACTGGCAAACAACACATCGGTAATTATCTAGGAGCTATTCAAAATTGGATTATGCTTCAAGATAATTATGATTGTGTATACTGCATAGTTGACATTCACGCACTCACTACTATAGAAAGCACTAAGAATCTTCGCGAAGATATACATGATATGGTGCTGGACTGGCTTGCTGCTGGAATTGACCCCGAAAAAAGTATCATCTTTGTTCAGTCACAGGTTCCCCAAGTCATGGAACTCAGTACCTTATTTGGAATGCTAACTCCTTTAAATTGGTTACTTCGTGTTCCTACCTTTAAAGAAAAAGTAAAAATGCAGCCTCAAAATGTTAACTATGGCTTAGTAGGGTATCCGGTGCTAATGGCTGCAGATATTGCTCTTTATAAAGGTGAAGTAGTCCCTGTTGGAGAAGATCAGCTTCCACACATCGAACTCACTCGTGAGATCATTCGTAAATTTAACTCGTTATTTTGTAATGTTTTTCCTGAACCACAAGGCAAACTAACCTCTTCACCATTGATTTTAGGCCTCGATGGAGTTCAGAAGATGAGTAAGAGTTATGATAACCATATTGAGATTACAGCTTCCCCCCAGGAGATATTAAAGAGGGTAATGACAGCAGTTACAGATCCATCAAGACGTTATCGTTCTGATCCAGGACACCCTGATCGATGTAATATCTACAGTTTACATAAAACTTTTACCGCTCCAGCGAAGGTAGCTGAAATCGCTTCAGAATGTCTTCAGGCTGGTATTGGTTGTGTTGATTGCAAGAAGCTACTAGCCAAGAATATTGCTATAGCATTTGAACCATTTAGAGAAAGGCGAGCCCTTCTTGCATCTAAACCAGAACACGTAAGAGATGTGCTGGCTAATGGAGCGGAGCGTGCTCAATCTATAGCTATAAAGACTATGGATGAGGTCAGAGATGCAATAGGGCTTCTACCTCGTATACTATCTTAACTTTTATCTCTAATGAACATCCATTCCCATTAATTTTCCTATAGTTGCATAGCTTTCATGTAGCTTTCGCTCAGGTTTCATTCTACGTATAAGAGGCATCTTCGTTCCAGTTTCAGCTATTTTTCTAAGACCAAGCATAAAATCATCAAATTTGTCTATTGGAATAGTAAAGAGGAGTTCTTCATCTCCAGCCATAGCAACGCCATGATCACCTCTGCAGGGTACACCAACCTGGTATTTTTTATGCTGTAATGCAGGTACTATTCCGTAGACGCAAGCGGCATGCCCGCACAATGCTGTTGGTAAATTACGTCCATCCCTGTATTCCTTAGCCATAAGCAATATAACAAGTTGTGTTGAGTTGCAATAGACTGTAACTACATCTGGTTCAAAACTGGCTGTGTTCAATGGAGCTGATAGTATCCCTATATATTTGCCCGTTTCAAGACGCGGAAACTCCTCGGCATAGTGTTTCCCAGCTTCCTGGGTCTCTACATCCCTTGGATAACGATTATAACCATCAAGAAAATATTGTGGAGCTTCAGCTAAACCATAACCAGCTACAGGTTCAAAACACCACATATCTTCCTTTAACATAGCCATTGTTTTTCCATCTCTGCGAGATAGGGAAAAGGCCTGGCATAGATCATAGTGTACCCCTTCGTCCCTCCATGGTCTGCATGCTTCTTCCGGAATATCCGCTTCAGTTTTTATTAATTTTATTGCCAACGGATAAGTTTGCAGTCTCATTCTTTTTTCCAATTCCTCAGCATCTTTATGTATTTTATTCAGATCTACCATTTGTTTCCTCCTTCTATTCATTTTATATTATTAACTAAAGGCTGTTTTCAAGCAATTCCTTCTGGAATTATTTCCAGTAATGTTCTTGCTGCTACTTCAGCGGCTATAGCGCAGGTTGTACCACATCCTTTTTCAGTACGGCCACCAGCATCAATAAAAGCCTGCCTTTCATCACTATCTGCAAGGTTGAAAGATCTCCCAAATATATTTTCCTGAATATGGCTACATAGAGTATTTTTTAGATTTTCCTTAAATCCAAAATACAACTGAATTTCATTTTTAAATCTTTCAATTATGTCCTGAGAAATCCACATTGCTTCAGTGTATTTTTTAGTATCTTCAAGCTTTTCCCTACCGATAACAATACCTAATGCCATCAAAGCACCAATCAATGCTCCACAGGTTTCCCCTCTCCAACCTCCCCCACCAGGTAGGACAGTCGCCGCCTTAAGTATACCTGCATCGCCTATATGCAGGCCATCTTGCAGAGCTGATAGTACAGCCTGTGAACAACCGCCATAGATATCATTAGTACATGCCTTCTGCCTGATTTTGTAGATAGTTTCGTTATGCTTATTTACATTCGACATTGAATGTGCTTTTCTTTACAAGACCCCTGTAACATATCAAATATTTTCTATAGCTATTATTGTTTATATTGCCTTCCACTTTATTTCTATCTCAGGATTTACCTAGTTAACAGTAAAGAGTATCATTTATTTGTAATTGGTTAAAGACTTTATACGTAAAAGCAAATATTTACCAAGCTCATATACATTCGTGTGAAAATTATTCTACATTTTAAATATTATTAGCAATGAGGAGATAAGAATACGATGAATATAGTAACAAATATATTGAATAACTTAAATAGTAAAGAGGAAATGCTTACGAAATTAGCAAAAGATATCTGGCAACATCCACAGCTTGCTTTAAAGGAAACATACGCAGCAAAACTACTTGCAGACGAACTTGAAAATGCTGGTTTTTCTGTTCGCAGAGGAATTGCAGACATGCCTACCGCTTTTATAGCTTCATGGGGTGCGGGAAAACCTGTCATTGGTATTTTAGCGGAATATGATGCCTTGCCTGGGCTTTCGCAAAAAGTCTCGGCTGTTAAGGATCCTGTTGATGCAAGAGCACCAGGACATGGGTGCGGGCACAATCTATATGGGGTGGGATGTTTGGGTGCAGCATTAGCAGTTAAACAAGAGATGGACAGAAATGACATCAGCGGTACTCTCAGGCTTTATGGGTGCCCGGCAGAAGAGACCCTTGTAGGGAAAATATTTATGGCAAAGGAAGGGGTTTTTGACGACCTTGACGCGGCAATAACATGGCACCCGATGTATGCTAACACACCATGGAATAGCTCAAGTAATGCTCTCAATTCCTTCAAACTTAATTTTCATGGTACCTCGGCGCATGCCGGTTCAAACCCTGAAATGGGGCGTAGTGCCCTGGACGCAGTAATGCTAACTGACGTGGGAGTGAATTATCTTCGTGAACATATAATTCAGGAGGCGCGCATACATTGTGTTGTAACAAAGGGAGGATTAGCGCCTAATATAGTCCCGGATTATGCGCAGGTATGGTATTACGTCCGTGCTCCCCGAAGGGACCAGGTAGAGAGCATTTACTCCAGAGTCCTGGATATAGCTAAAGGTGCTGCTTTGATGAGTGGGACATCCTATGATATAGAGTTTATAACTGGTGGCTATGAATATATACCAAACAACATAATTAATACCCTGATTTTGGAGAAGATGAGAACAGTTGGACCTTTAGTATTTACCCCTGAAGAGAAGGCGTTTGCCAATAAGCTTAAAGAAACCCTTGCGCCAGAGATAGTAGAAACCGCTATTAAAGATTATGGCCTGCCTGTTGATGATATTGGAAATCCATTGTGCGAAAAAATATTGGATAGCGTTGGTGGATTTGGAAAAGGTGAAGTACGTAAAGGGTCTACTGATGTCGGTGATGTCTCTTATATTACTCCAACGGGACAATTTACAACGTGTTGTAAACCAATCGGTGTAGCAGGACACAGCTGGCAGAATACCTCTGCTGCTGGTTCTAGCATTGGCTTCAAAGGAATGATGCTCGCAGCGAAAGCCATGGCGCTAGCTGCATTAGACCTTGAGACACATCCAGAGTTATTAAAAGCAGCGCACGATGAGTTCCGCCAAACAACTAAAGGAGCTCAATACTTATCACCTCTTCCAGCAAGTATCATTCCTCGATAGCACGTAAAAAAATTAAATAATTATCAACCGTGTTTACGTTTACTAACGAAGCTATTAATTCTGTTTAGTGCT
>CAYVML010000089.1:0-6858 GCA_964452475.1 uncultured Dehalococcoidales bacterium | reverse complement strand
AGTAAGGGTGAAATGGTGAGGTAAGAGCTCACTGGCGTTCCGGGTGACCGGACGTTGGGGAAACCCTGTTCGGAGCAAGACCAAATAGGGGATACTTAGTGCCTGGCTTGAATCCCGGGTTGGTCGCATGATCTCGATGGTAACATCGAGACTAGATGGATGATCATCGCCCTGTTACTCAGGGTACAGAACTCGGCTTATAGGTCTACTTGCTCGCTATTTTCACTGTCTTGAAAAGGAGAGCTTCAGCGTTCTATCACAATGGATGCATACCCCACTACACTTGAAAAATCCCCCAGCACATCACCACTGGTAGCATACTTCAATAGCCTGGACTTTCGTGCGTTCATAGCTTTAGCTGCCACCATCGCTGCCGCCACCGGGCCATAACCGCACATCGTACAATTAAGGGCCTCGCGGCGCCTGTATAACTCTTCTTCGTCGAGGGCTTCTATCGCCTCTATCATAGCCCCATCTTTCTCTACGGCTCTGGCATGAGGCTCATAATGAGTGAAGTCGGTGCTGGCAATTATTATACAGTTATCAGCACATCTCGAAATGGCCCCCCCTACCTCTCGAGCTGTTTCTATGTCCTGAGCCATCATGGTTACCGGGACAATCCTCACTTTACCATAGAGGTATTGAAGCCAGGGTAACTGTACTTCTATGCTATGTTCATAGAGGTGAGCTGTCTCATCCGCTTGTACTACACCACTAATAAGACGTCGCGCAACATCTTCATTTACTGCAATTTCTCCCAGAGGAGTCATCCATGCGTTCCTTGCCCATATTGAAACAGGTGGGCCGTAACCAGTATGATTCGGGCTGAGTATTATAGCTGTATCGAAGATGCCATCATCAGCAAGTTCCTTATATGCATATGCCGCTATTGGGCCAGAGCATACATAGCCCGCGTGGGGGATGACGAGGCTCAAGATATTCCTGGGGCCTTCTTTCGCTACAGTAGGCAAGGTGCCAGGGCCAAGTCTATGTTTGTAACACCATTCTATTTGTTCTCTGAGTTCTCCTGGAGTATCAGCATAAAACTTGCCTGAAACCGATGGTCTCCTGATATTCGTAAACATAGCTAATTGCCAGCTTTAACTATTCGTTGCCTCTTCATTTTGCTTCGGAGGTTTCCTGAACCAGCGGTGAAGTTCATCCAGGGCAGGAGGAAAAACACTGAATACTTCTATATCACCAGCAAATTGCAATTGATGCCCTTCCTGGATAAATAGCAAACCAACTTCATTGTCTTTAAGTGTTTCTGTTATCTGCCTGGACAATAATTCGGTTCTCTTTTTTGAAGCCTCAAAATAAAATTCGGAAACCTGCTTGGCTACTTTCTGGCTAATAAGTCCAGAGAAAATACATCTCTCCCAGTCCATGTTTTCTTCAAGTAGCTCTTTGTTTTCAAAAGCTTCAACTACAGCGTCGCTTTCACATTTACTTTCGACAATCTGATAGCTACCAGAGTTTATTTCTTTTATCTGCTTGAGCCCATCATCGCCAGGCTGCACGATAGACTCATGATAAATTCGCTTTATGCTACCAATCTGGCCTTCCAATTTGCTCAGCTGTTCTGATACCTGCTGCCAGTAGACGATGACTCTTTTTTTATATTCTTCAGGGGCTTTCTCACTTGAGAAAATCAGGGGGACAAAGCAGAGTTTCTTGCTCTGCCGAAAATCATCTGCGGAGGGCTTTTCTATCTTACCAAGTGGTGTTGTCATGATCTATCAACCGTATCCTCTTCTCTCCCCCAGTTTTGCATCAGCTCTTTGATGACCTGGGCAAGTTTGGGATTATCTTTAAGCCGCTGAGTAAATACAGGGCAACTCTGTAATATCATGTTTTGACTGGATGCGGCTATACCCTCCAGGACGTTTTCCATTTCCGTTTTCGCTGCATCCGGAAGATTTGTCGTCTGCATCATATTCCTGAAATGCGCTATATCATCGGCACTCGCCTGTATTGGAGAGACGCAGTTTTTATACCAGGGACATTCCTTGCACTTGATAATGGCAGATGCTTCATCAATGATATCGCCCATTCCAATTCCCTCCTGTTAAGATTTTAGCAGTATGTTCTAACCAAGGGCAAATCCTGCTTTCGAGTAAGTAAAATCAGGAGAATAAAAAGATGGTAACTTCAAGCAGTTTGTTGTTGACACTACCTCGGTCAAGAAATATTATTTAACTGTTTATTTTCAAGGAGGTATCAGCTTATGGCAATTTACGCTGAAGATATTATTGTTGATAAGAAAGATCAGTTAGAGAAAATTGAAGGCATATGCCTGGAAGATGAAATCATTCAAGCTGTTTTCGATTTAAAGGGCAGCGGTACAGGATTTATAGGTATCACGAATAAGAGGATCATCTACTATGACAAGGAATTTCTCAGGGGTAAAAAGGCACTTGTCAGTATACCAATAAACCGGATTGTAGCAGTAGCCAGTGAGGACAACAAGGGTTTTCTGATCAGGAGTGGCTTCTCAGTCAGTAACACTTTAACTATTAGTTCGATGGGGCTTGAGCCAAAGACCTTTGAATTCCGTGGTGGCGAGAAAGCTCACCAGGCTCATAATATCCTTATGGAATACCTGCTACCATAGAAACTATTACAGTATTTATTTAATGGTGCATAATGCTACTGGAACTATCAGTTGAAAACTTTGGGATAATCGGGCATATAAGCTGGCAACCGGCTGCTGCCTTCAATGTGCTTACTGGTGAAACAGGGGCAGGCAAGTCACTGATAATCGACGCCATCGAGGCCCTCGTAGGGAAAAAGGTGGGAGAGGAAGCCATCCGAGCAGATGCAGATTATGCCATGATTGAGGGAGTATTCAAGCTTGGCAGCAGCTTGTCTTTAAAGGAACTCCTCAAGGCATATGGGATTGAAGCTGACGATAATATCGTCTTAACCCGCCAAATTGGCCGGGAAAATCGTAGCATTAATCGAGCAAATGGACAGGCTGTCCCCCTCCGTTTCCTCCGTGGAATCGGAGGCTTGCTAATAGATATCCATGGTCAAAGCGATCATGTTTCTCTTAATGATACCTCTGTGCAGTTGCTCTTGCTGGACCGCTATGCCCACGGAGAAGGACTCCGTTCTGAACTAGAGCCGGCCGTGGAGCGGTTTTATCAGGTAAGGAAAGAACTAAAACTACTGACCGAAGATGCACGAGAGGCAACTCGACACATCGCCCTGTTGAACTTTCAGGTTGATGAAATAAGAGAGGCCAAATTGAATAAGGGCGAAGACCTGGAGCTTGAGGCAGAGAAAACTATACTTTCAAATGTAGAAAAGCTTAAGTCCTACTCTCTGGAAGCTTACCAGGCACTCTATGGCAGTGATAGTTCTATCCCCTCAGCTACCGACAGGATGGGAGAGGCCATAAAGTTACTTAAGGAGATTGCCCAGGCAGATCCAGCTTCAAGTGAATTGTTGAAAGATGCTGAAGGGGCCTTATACCAAATCGAAGATATTTCTCAGACGTTGAGAGCTTACCAGCATAAACTTGAATATGACCCGGGTCAATTGGAAAGAGTTGAGCAGCGGCTTGATTTTATACGAGATTTGAAGCGCAAGTATGGCGATTCAATTAATAAAGTTAATAAGTATGCAGAGGATGCTGAGGGTGAATTGAAGCAAATTAGCATTCAGGACGACAGGAAAACGCAGTTGCAGGAGGAAGAAATAGCTCTTAAGAAAAAAATCGGGGAGCTAAGCTATGAACTCTCGTCACTACGACAAGAGGCTGCCAAGCAGCTGGCTGGAGAGATAGAGGAAGAGCTTGCTCATTTGAGTATGGGACAGGTTCGATTTCAGGTACAATTCTCGCAGTTCGATACAGAGGAAAAGGTTGCTCTTCCAAGTGGGGATAGCCTTTCTTTTACCAGTAGTGGCATAAACAGGGTTGATTTCCTGCTGTCTACCAATCCAGGAGAACCGTTTAAAGCCCTCTCTAAAATTGCCTCAACTGGCGAGGCATCACGACTTATGCTGGCAATAAAGAGTGTTCTCTCGAAAGTAGACGCCACTCCGACATTAATCTTTGATGAGATCGATATTGGCGTGGGAGGCAGAAGCGGTGATGTAGTAGGTCAAATGCTTTCGACCCTGAGTAAGGAACACCAGGTTATCTGTATTACCCACCTGCCTCAAGTAGCAGTGTTCGCCGATGCCCACTATAACGTCCGCAAGGATGTCCGAGCTGAGCGCACCGTTTCAACCATTACTCCTCTTTCAGGGCAGGATAGGATCGAGGAACTCTCTGCTATGCAGGGAAGTTTAAGCGAGCCAGCCCTAGAGAGCACCCAGGAGTTAATAGGGAAGGCAGAAACCTGGAAGAGGTCTGGTCAGTCAAACAGCAGTTGACTAGTTATAAGTTATTCTTTTCCCTGTGCAACAAGGGCCTTTCTTAGAGCCTCTTTTGCCCCTTGAATCAGGAAGTTATCCGCTGCCCCTACAGTATTGAATTTGAATCCTTTCTTTATTGCCCACTCAATATTATCAGGGCTGGTGAACATGCCTGCTGGCTTCCCGCTTTTTTCGGCTGCCTCCAGCACCTTGTCGAAAGCCGCCAGATATCGAGGATTATTCCAGTCTGGCTGTGTGCCAAGCATACTTAAAGCAAGATCATAGGGGCCAATATAACAGGCATCTATTCCATCCACCGATAGAATCTCACCTACATTATCAACTGCCTGCTGAGTCTCTATCTGGACTGCTATTAGCAGTTCATCGTTCACCGTACTGAAATACTCAGGGTCAAAAGTGGCTGCTCTACGAGGTCCGCATCCCCTGATTCCCTCAGGTGGATATTTGCAAACCCGTACAGCATTCTCCGCCTCCTCCTTAGTGTTAACCCATGGCATCAGTACTCCATAGGCACCCAGGTCCAGTACCCGTTTAACCACTACCATCTCATTCCACTGGGGTCTGATTATTGGAACACAGCTGGTTCCGTTCATTGCCTGCATCATCTGTTGCATGGTTTCAAATCCTATCGGACTATGTTCTCCATCCAGCAAAAGGAAATCATAGCCGAGACGTGACAGCCATTCTGTCACATCGGGATGGCCCAGGCCGACAAATGTCCCGGTTACGGTCTCACCCTTCTTTAATCTTGCCTTGAGCTGGTTTTTCAATATCCTATACCTCCTATTTTTTCTTCCTCACCGGACGGTGTAGTTCAGACACCTTACACTGCTAGAATTGCCTTGTCCTCCATGAGTTTACCTCTCAACAGGACTGTATTCAATTCAGAGGGAGCAATGCCATCACTGGCGCTAAAAGCAGCAGCCGTCCCAGCCGCTTGTCCCAGAGCCATGCAACAAGGGATGAGACGAACGCTTCCCAGGGCTTTTCCTGTAGTAGATACACAGCGGCCAGCAACAAGAAGGTTATTCGATTCTTCAGGGATAAGACATCGATATGGTATAGCGTAAGATCCTCCCTCTTTGATAAAAGTGAACTGAGTTTTCCCTCCCTTTGGGTCGTGTATATCGATAGGGTATGAACCTCTGGCTATTCCATCTGGAAACTCGCGCCTGTTTATGACTTCTTGCTCTGTAAGGGTATATATTCCACGAATCCTGCGACCTTCCCTGATGCCTACACGCGGTGAACTGCTTATTAAATAGGCATTTTCACATCCAGGAATCCGTGACCTTAATCCTTTAATCACCGCTGCTATATTCTTTCTCTCGCTTATCTCTCCACGATTTATATCCTCTTCCAGGGTAGGGTCAACATTGATGGTACGAGTTATATTAAAGGCCATCTCCTCGTTCCTCCAGCATGTGCCAGTGAAAGTAACTGGTGCTTTACCTTCCCAGAGTTCAGCATGTCCAGCCAGAAAAAGATAGCCTTCCTTTCCATCCAATAACTTCCCTCGAACAAGGCGGATATGCCAGTCACGAAGCCCCTTGATAGCTTTCTCGTCTTTGAGGCTCTTCACCACTTGCTCGGTATCTACGTTGCCCACCCGGATAATGTTGGTTACATTTTGCATTTTACCCTCACCCTGTCTTTCCGTTGGGAAGCCAGCCATCCAGGTAAGAAATGCATCACCCGTCGCATCTATGAAAACTTTAGCTGATACCTTCTGTCGGCCTTCTACCGTCATAATTTCGACTGAACATATATCTTTGTCAACCGTTTCTGCTCCAATGAGAACCGACTGGAATAGAAGAGTTACTCCAGCCTCCAGTGCCATTTCTTGAGCGACGATTTTTAGGACTTCAGGGTCGTATGGGGTAAGAGAAAATTCATAGTCGTATTCACCAGTTGAAGTCTTCCATGTTCCTCCCCTGGCATGCCCCATACAGCCTTTCAGAGAAATCATCCTATCCACGGTCTCTTGAGCTAAGCCCCCCACAACCTTGCTCCCATCTCCGGAAAAGAAACCAAGCATGGGAAGACCATAGGTAGCTGTACCACCAAGATACCCATCACGCTCAATGAGCAGGGTATTAGCCCCGGAGCGAGCTGAGGCTACCGCTGCCATTATGCCGGCAGTCCCACCACCACAGACAACTACATCATATTGCTTCACTATCACCTCCTCCCCATTGCAGTAGCTGAACCAACAACCTCATATATAAGATGCCTTTGTAATGCAGCTTCTATCTATCAGAGTACGCCCCTAACAGAGGACAGGTCTTCAACTCTGACCCCTATCACCCCTTCTAATAGAAGGGGGGGTTGCCCTTCCAGATTTCATTATGGTCTGATAGGCATATTATGATTTCTTATCTAGTTTCAGAAAACCAATGTCTTGGTAATCCTCAGCAATAGTTATTTCATTCGAGTAACTGTAAAATCCCGTTGCTATTACCTTTATACGGT
>CAYVML010000088.1:0-7037 GCA_964452475.1 uncultured Dehalococcoidales bacterium | reverse complement strand
GCAGTCATGAAGAGAAGGAAATGGGATGCCAAGGTCAAAGCCATGATTGTATTGGAGGGATTAAAGGCGAAGCCGGTTGCCGAGATATGCATTGAGCATCAAATCAGCCAGGCGCAGTACTATTAATGGCGTGACCAATTTCTGTCCAGGATGGACCGGGTATTTAGCAGCGATGATCGTAGGGAGAAAGCATTGACCGAGGAGAATGCCAGGCTTAAGAGAATCATCGGGGAGCAAGACCAATTAAGTGTAGCTTTGACTTAAAGGGTTGTATTGTTTTTGGGGGCAAGTCATTTAATACAAATGCATATCCATGAATAAGCCTTTCCGTTTTTAACTTGACTTGGTAACCTTCTCCGATAGCTATACTACATATTAAATGTTTTAGTGGCTAGAATAGGCTCAGGTAGAAGCGGCACTCGACAGGAAAACATTCAAGTTTTTCAAGAGCCTTACTTTGGCTCTCAGCCAGAGGATTACTACATGAACTGGTTCATTATCCAGTGCATAGACTTTTCCCATTGGTCCCACTAGGTGTGCGGCAGCAATTGAAGAAGTTCCCATACCAAAGCCTTCATCCAAGACCACGTCTCCTTTCTTGACGCCAGCCCGCTGCAGCCATTTTCTTCGCCACCTGGGATTTCGGAATATCTCGATAAATGGCCAGAAAATGAGGAGAGGGCCACTATAGCCAATAAAATTCCACCATGGAGCTATTCTTCTTTCCCAGACGATTTTAAAGATAATCCAGAGAATAGTGAAGACCACATGGTATGCTCCTATCCCAACACCTATCCACTCTAATGTACTTAATTCCTGACACTGTGGCATTGATTAACCTCAACTTTCCTTCAATTTATTTTAGCACTATTTGTCAACCTCTCCCTCTGTACCCTCTTTTTCTTATTGCACTTTCTAGCGATTTGTGCAATGAAGTAACAAACCAGGCAAATATTAACTGAAGCTGGGTTATCACTCTAAAGCTAAGAAGCGACTTATTGCAATTGAATTTGTACCGATTCCAATAGTATTATGCCTACGTAATGATTAAAAGGCTTTCTAGCAAAGACGCAACAACTATCTACAACATCATAAATCTGGCAGCTAGTGCCTATAACGGCGTCATACCAGATGACTGTTATCACGAGCCATATATGCCTGAAGAAGAACTACGACACGAGATGACAAACATGACATTCTTCGGTTGGGAAGAACCAGAGAAGTTAGTAGGAGTAATAGGTTTACAGCCCATTAAAGGTGTAACTCTCATTAGGCACGCCTATGTATTACCTGATTATCAAAGGAAGGGCATTGGTAGCAGACTCCTCGACCATATTAGGCAGATGACAAAGTCCAGGCACTTACTTGTAGGCACCTGGGCAGATGCTACTTGGGCAATTAACTTCTACAAGAAGCATGGATTTGTACTTATGCCTAATAAAGACGAGCTTCTGCAAAAGTACTGGGATATACCCCGACGTCAGGTCGAGACTTCCATCGTTCTAGCGATTGAACTATAAACATTCTGGACTTTTGTTGCATGTCTTGGGGCTTTGCGAACATTGAATGCATCTGGGTGAGCGAAGCCCGAACCAGATACACGACGTTAGCTGACTGTCAGCGTACCTAATTTAACCTTTCTTTGCTTAATCCACTCGTCTAATGTAATTTGTGGTGCCCCTAAGATGCGATTTGCTTCCGTGGGGTCTCCACCTTCATCGACTTTTTCACAGAAAGCCAGAAGCCTGCTACCGAATTTCATCTCTTTGCTGCGTATTATTGTAGCCATGATTTTGACAAGCCAGTAAGGTATTGTTGAAATTGTTGTGATTTCCGGACGGAATATCAAACAATATTGCCTGACTGCTTCATGAGTGAGGACAGCCTCCGGACCGTAAATGAAAAGCCTTTTGTTTGCGGTTTCTTCAAGTCTGTAAGAAGCTGAAACCATTCTTCCAAAATCATCCGCGGCCAACCAGTGATAGGGACGGGCCTGCTTTCCTATTACAGCGGCCCTCTTCGCTTGAACGAACATCGGTATATTTTCCATGGTGGTGGTGGGGTAGAAGATGGTATAAGGAATCCCACTTTCCCGTATAACCTCTTCCGCAAGGAGCTTTTGTTTGGCCGGGGGAAACCATGCATTCTCCTTACTTGCATTTGGCCATGAAACATAGGTAATTCGCCGGAGTCCTTTCTTTGACGCGGCGGCTACAATGTTCTCCGCCTTCATTTGTTCATTCTCTGGAGGGGCAGTACTTATATGAACTCCAAAACAGCCATCCAACGGTTCTTCTAGACTACTGGCATCCATCACGTCTCCGACAACAATGTCGAAAGTTTCGTAAAATATTCCTCATGCCTTATTGCTATCTCTCGTCATAACACGTACTCGAAAACCGTCTTCCTTCAGATGCCGAGCAACGGGTTCTCCCATCGTTCCGGTTGCACCTATAACCAAGATAATCTTATCCATGATATGGAGGCCTTTTATACACCTATGCGCTCCTGCCTCATTATACTCAGCATCTGTAAATTAAACAATTCGCCCTATTGTGTAAAGATCAGCACATGATCCAAGAGATCATATTTTAGTGAGTCTATAACTAAGCCGATTAACTTCTAGGCACATAATCACAGATATCCCGGGCAACCTCCCCATTCTCGCTTTCTACTTACCTTGTCCTGGCAATTTTTGCCTCTGCGCCTACCTCAGCTTCAGCCTACTGGCTTGGCTACTCGGGACCACTGGTTCATCATAATTGATTACACAGGCTCACGGCAGAGCATACAAAATACCCAGGGCAATGGTGATGGCTAAGGTACCGGCTATCCATACCTTGAACCCGCGTTGACCAGCTACGTAGCCAAAGTAGCAGAAAGCAGGAACAAGTAAAAGAGGAACTACATTCTGTGGCTTTTCAAGGACATCCTTGAAAACAATCGCGAAAGTAAAAATCAAGACGGCTGTCAATATTGCTGCTTTAACCTCGTCTCTCATGATTGTGTCTCCCCACGGATTCAACATTGGCAATGCTAGCAAATGTCAAGACAAGTGTCCATACACAACACAGGGTTAACCGACACCCTGATTTTACCCTTCTCCACACCAAGAGTATCGTGTTGCCCGGGGTACTATCCGCGTTGCACAATGCGTCAGAATATGACACAGTCATACTTCAGGTTCTTAATTGAGCGAGATGCTGCCAGAGACTCAGGGCTAGGTCAATGGCTTTGTAGCACAAGTTCTAGCTGGAGAAATCTAAGTTTGCATGTGGTATATTAACGTCAATAAACTCGATAAATTATTTGAATTTAGATTTGGAGGATTGGATATTATTTTATCTAAACGATAAAGATAAAACTGAGATAAGACCTGTGACTCACAGGACGTTTGCACATATTGAATGGAAGGAATCTGATCTCGAGGATCTAATCGCAAAGGACATGGCTAAACTTATACCCCAAAATCAATTAATGGTTCTTTTGGGTACCGTTCCAAAGTTCATGATAGGGAATTGAGTTTACCTCTCATTCCCTCATTCTACCAATAGATTTGGAACGGAACCTGCCTTTTCTACAGCTTTTTTCGCATAAGCTATAAACCTGGGCTCAATATCAATGCCAGTAACGTGCCTCTGGATACCACTGCCTCTGCCATCATCAATTCTTCCTCCTGCTCTTATTAAGCAGTGAGGGTAATATGGGCTTTTTGCTATTTATCGATAACTTTGGAACGGAACCAGAACAGATATGCAGCCTCTACAGTCGACTAGGTTTCTTTTTTTCGTGAGAGATACAGATGTCCTGAACCCAAACCCAATTTAACTCTCGCTACTACATTTTTTCCACAATCTGGACATGGCATCTCACTCGTGCGTATGACAGTAAAACCAATAAAGACAAGGCTTACTACCAACACCACTATTCCCCATCCCACCGCAGACCACCAAATGGCTGGCTCAACACCAAGCTTTCTCAACTCAAAGCCAAATGCCAATATAGAAACACCTGCAAGCCGTAACAATATTAAGGTTATAAGGTGGTATACTTTATAAGTCATAACTTACCCCCTTTTATTTAAGTGCATCCACCAAGAGACCGCTGGATATGGTCTTGCCTACTTAAGAATACTCGCCCCATTAACTTATCTCAATGCTGAAAGCCAGTTCAACAGTTCTATCTATCGTAACCGACGGTCTACCATCCTAAAACTCGAATCCGACATCTGATACTAGAAAGAATAAGGGCCTCAAGAAACCCTAAATTTATCATTATTTTTGAAAATATATATGGAATTAATACGTAAATATAGTACTGGTTCCGTTCCAAATCTATTGGTAGAATGAGGGAATGAGAGGTAAACTCAATTCCCTATCATGAACTTTGGAACGGTACATTTAACCTAACACCGAAATCTGGGCAAGTTGCCATAAACTCGCTCACTTCTTTTCCACAGTTAGAGCAAAAACTTTGTTTGCCAAACCTGTGCCTCCTTTTATTTCCTGATATGAGCAAATTTCTGTTCAATTATGTATTATCAGGCTATTTATCGTATTTGGAATGATAATACATATGGATTTGTTCATTTTAAAAATATGACTACCAGGCAAGTAACAAGGTGAATTCCCCAGGTCATTTCTAAGATTTTGGTGCCGGGTTTTCACCAAGGGTAAGTAAAGCGCTAGTTTTGTTTTGGTCCCGCCAGAAGGTTATTTCTACCTTTTGCCCGATATTGTATGAGTCTATCTTGTGCACGAGATCGCCAGCACTATTAACTTCTTCGCCATCGATAGCGGTTATAACATCACCAGTTATTAGCCCGGTTGTCTCAGCGGGGCTACATGGAGCAACCTTAGTCACTAAGACTCCAGTATCGACTGCCAGATTGTAGAAACTGGCTACCATTGTATTAACGGTAGCCAATCCGATACCTAACCATGGGCGAACTATATAGCCAGTATTAATTAATTCTTTGATAACAGGCATAGCTTCATTGATGCTTATGGCATAACCCATACTTTCCACTCCTACCTGCGCAACTTTGATACTATTGATACCAATTACCTCACCAGCCATATTAACCAGAGGACCACCGCTATTACCGGGATTAATAGCCGCATCGGTCTGTATTAATCCATGAAGGGTTTGGTCAGCAGACGCGGACAGGGAAACGTCCAGGGCGCTGACGATTCCTGAAGTGGCACTGATACCCATACCAAGAGCATTGCCTACTGCTACTACCCAATTGCCAATTTCAAGGACAGAGGAATCTCCAATATCAATTGCAGGGAGATTATGAGCATCTATTTTCACCACGGCCAGGTCAGTGAGGGGGTCGGTTTTTATATCTGTGGCTGAAAATATACTGCCATCGCTCAGGGTTACTGTGATGCTGTCCGCTCCTTCAACTACATGGTTGTTAGTAACGATATAGCCATCTTTATCTATAATCCATCCTGAGCCTGCCCCCTTCAACTGAGTTGGTCTATTGAAAATATCATATGTCACTGCTTCGACGTTGATTGCCACCACCGACGGTTTAACCTTGGCAATAACCTCGATGATATTAGGCAATAGGATATGCTCTTCCTCCTGTGGGGGCGCCCACATGGGACTAATCGATGAGTTAACAGAAGTTTGTTCCAAGGGTAATGATGGTGATTGACTAAGCACTGTCGCCGGTGAGCAGGCGCTCGTGCTAAGAATAAGAGCAACAACTATAAGCGGGAATACAATACGTGTCAGACGTTTAATCATTATTTTTTCCTCCTTCAGAGCTAATATATTATTGAGAGAAATATAGTCCAATTACATGCCGCATTCACTATGAATAATGCTAAAAACCATATAATCGATGTTCATCTTTCAATTCCATGACTCATCGTACAGCAAGAATGTTAAGAAATTATGAATGTCAATTTCATTTTGATTTCTCTTGAACTTGATTCAACTACCCATAAATTCGGAAGGAGAACTATGAGAGACGTACTATACGATGGACAAAGAATCAGACTGAGGTGTACTCCGTCTTAGGTTCAACATAAAGTGATTTTTTATCTATTTTCCCGTCTGGCGTCCAGCAAATTCAACAGGCGACAGATTTCTCAGGGAACCATGAGGCCTCTCCTGGTTATAGTATTGCCTCCATTCCTCGGTTTTCTCCCTGGCATCCTTGAGAGATAGAAACCAGCTCTCATTCAAACACTCCTTTCTGAAACGCCCGTTGAAAGCCTCAATTAAAGCATTATCTGTGGGCTTGCCAGGCTGACTGACGTCCAGCTCTACACCACTGAAATATTCCCATTGGTCCAGCCTCTTCGATATGAATTCAGGATTGTGGTACCGTTCCGAATATATGGACAGAATTTGGAAATGTTAATTAATGAAGAGTATATATCCTTAACTTTGGAACGATACTACAGACTACAAGCGTTTAAATAATAAATAATAGCTATTGTTGCGTCAGGAGGTAAACATGAAAAGGATGGCGTTAACGTACCGGGGTGTACCGGTCGCATGGTACTGAGGCACTATGTGGCAACACGTCCAAAGGATATTGAGCTGGTTGTGGCTAACGACCTGGTGCCCACGGATGATTTAGCCTATCTCATCAAATACGATTCGGTTTACGGCCAGATAATTATGATGAAGATTTATCTATCATTTTGCAAGACTCGTCGCTCTCGATGCTACCCCTTTTGGGTATGCTTAACATATCCCACCAGTTTTTCCTTTTCTATCACGAATGGCTTTATCAAGGAAATCGATCGTCGTCCCCAGTTAACCCAACCTCGTGTCCAAAATACCCCCAGGATAATCAATATTGCTAACCCGATAAACCCTACGACAGCATAGTAACCCCAGGATAGATTAAGCTGTGGCATATTCGTAAAATTCATTCCGAAAACACCTGTTATAAGGCCAAGCGGTAAAAATATAGCGGCCACAATTGAAAGGATCTTCATAACCTCGTTTTGTTTATTGGCGATTGATGACATGTATGTAGCCAGAGCATTATCAGTCATATCTAGTAT
>CAYVML010000087.1:0-7037 GCA_964452475.1 uncultured Dehalococcoidales bacterium | reverse complement strand
TCCCTATGTCTCTGTACAGGTATTTAGCCTGCCCAATGACAGGTTATTTGTTGTTGCTTTTTATCTTGCTACGACACGGGTGGGTATTTATCTGCCCAGGGTCGAGCTTCTTCGAAAGCGGCTGATGCTTGTAACACCCTGGCTTCATCTCCACGCCTGCCAATTATCTGAAGACCAACAGGCAAATGGTTTGAGGTAAATCCGCAGGGTACTGTAGCTCCAGGGTTACCAGTGAGATTGAACATACAGGTAAATGGGGTAAAAGGCCAGTTTATAAAACCACAACCGAGTTCGCGATTTTGCCGTCCGATGGGGAAAGCTGGTATCGCCGTGGTAGGAGTCAACAGCAGCTCATATTTCTGGAAGAAACCAGACATTATTCCACGAAACTTTTCAATTTGTAGCCAGGCCCTAGCAACATCTACCCCGGAAAAATCTCGACCGCATTCCATCGCCAATCTGGTATAGTCCATGATCTCATCAGCATGCTTCTCAAGGACAAATCCAAAGGGAATATAGTAGCGTGATGCGATGGCTATATCCCAGACTTCAAAAGGCACACCAGTGGCAGGCGTTGCTTCTTCTACTTCATAACCCAACTCTTCAAATACATGGACAGCAGCTTCAACTGCCTCTTTCAGCTCAGTTTCTACTTTTACTCGATAATTAAGATCCGGGCTCCACGCAATTCTCAGCTTTTCAGGCTTCCTGACAAGTGCTTGAACGTAATCCGGAGGCGCCGTCCTGATAGAAGTATAGTCCAATCCATCATCCCCAGCTATCACATTCATCATCAGGGCCGCATCCTTTACATTCCGCGTAATAGGGCCATAGCTGGTAACATGGGATACCCCCCAAGAGGCAACATCCTTGGGGACACGACCATAACCGGGACACAAGCCAAAAACCCCACAATAGGACGCAGGAATTCGAATAGAACCACCGCCATCACTCCCCTGCGCCAGAGGACTGATGCCCGCTGCTACACTGGCTGCTGCTCCACCGCTGGAACCTCCTGAGGTCATCTCTGTATTCCAGGGATTACGACAAGCATCGCCCAGTTTGTTTTCCACGGAGCAGGCCAGCCCGAACTCCGGAGTATTCGTCTTACCTATTACTATAGCCCCAGCCGCTTTTAAACGCTTCAGGAGAGTCCCCTCTGTCCCGGGCACAAATTCTTTATACGCCATAGAGCCCATGGTTGTCTTTATACCTCTGGTCGCATTCAGGTCTTTGATGGAGATTGGTATACCATGCAACACCCCCACAGCTGAACCTTTGACAAGTGCTTTTTCTGCCTGCCGTGCCCCTTCCATGGCACTCTCCCCAGCCACAGTAAGATAAGCGTTTAATTTGGGGTTTATCTCCTCTATCCTTCTTAGAGTAAGCTCCATTAGCTCAACTGGAGATAAGTCCCCGCGTTTCATCATCTCAATCAGTTGATATGCCGGGGTAAAAGCTAATCCCTTTTCCTTAGTAATAGCTGGCATAATTCCCTCCTTTTAATACGCTCTATCGCTTCTCTTTACGACGTATGTCATGAAGCATAGCACTTTGGTGGTTTTCTATCAGCACCATAAATTGATATTACGATGGTTAATACCTGGTGTTATGCTTTTATCTATCAGATAGCAGGGCAACCGTTTAGTTCTAAACGAACATAAAAGCTAAGAGAGCCGGGCGCTTAGCCTGATAGGGGGATTGGATTCTCTCATTTGCCCGGACGACATGGTGCTTATTAAGCCTAATATGGTCTCTGCTCTCTCCTATGAATCAGGAGCTGTAAGCAATCCTTATATAATCAAAGCTATATGCCGACTGGCGAAAGAGGCAGGGGCTGCCAGGCTAGTAATAGCAGAAGGTTCCAGTTTGATAACAAACACCATGGAGGCATTTGAAGCGAGTGGAATCTCCCGTATTGCTAGAGAAGAGGGAGCCGAGATGGTCGGCAATAAAAACACTAATACAGTATTTATGGGAATTCCAAATGGCTTACTTTTCCATAGACTACAGATTCCGGAAGTTATTATGTAGGCCGATGTGATTATTAATGTTCCTGTAATAAAAACACATGATGTTTTTCCTGCCACATTAGGACTAAAGAATATGAAAGGGGTAATCCAACAAAAGGATAAAAAACGTTTTCATCGCTGGGGCCTTGCACAAGCCATTGTTGACGTAAACAAACTGGTGCTACCACAGGTAACAGTATATGACGGTATAATTGGGATGGAAGGACTGAGCCCTAATTCTAGAACTCCAGCTAACCTAGGTATCATTATGGCTGCCTGGGATGTAGTAGCAGGTGATACAGTGGCATCCAGGATAATAGGTATTAATCCCCTCGACATCGAATACCTTCGACTGGCAGGGGAACAGGGACTGGGCTGTACCAACCTCTCAGAAATAGAGGTTCTGGGTGAGTCTATAGAAGAAGTACAAAAAAAACTATTACAGGCTTAACGTTGACTTTTCGGCATACAAGCAAAGAGGAATTAAGATTTGTGAATCAGGCAGCTGCACCAGATGTCGACAGGTTATGCAAACCAGCCTCTTTGAACATCTAAAAGACGAACTAAAGCTGCTGAGTAACCATACTTTTATTTTCGGACGAGGCGTTACTCCTCCTCAAGAGATTGAAGGGACACTCGTATGTTTTGGCTCCTGTACACAAAAGTACAGAAACATGGGGGAGTATCTTGCTGGGTGTCCTCCACACCCATTCGATGTAATTGACCACTTCAGGAAGAAGCCGCCAAAGTAGATAGAGTCTCTACCCCAAGAGAGGGGTCTCCATAGAGACAGAAGGCAAATAGACTACGCCACTGTTTCCAGTTTTGGAGCCAGTAATGGTCACAAACCTGAACCTGAGCATTATACAGTGCATTACCAGTTTTCTGATTTTCCTTCACCAGATAATAGAAGAACCAGTAATCGATTGAGGCATTGGCTCCATCTCCTTCATCCTGCCAGCCCAATGTATACCAGACCTCCCGGGTGGCCCCAATAAAGGCCACTGCACCTTGCTTCAATAGTGAATTGCCCAGGTTATCACTTCTTTCAGGATAGGCATTAAGGCATGAACTGGAAAATACAATACTGGGATGTTTATCATCCAGACAAGAGACATCCTGCTTTGAGATAAATCTTATCAAATTTATTTCATAGGACTCAGGAATGCCATTGCTATCATGCTCCCACAACCACCTGGAGACGCCAGTCACACCACCATGCGCCCCCCAATTAACAAGCCCATATCCCGAAGGCCAGCCATATTCTTCATCCAGCACATTGGAGTTGCTTAGCGGGTGGTCGCAGACATAGGTTGAAGGAGCTAATCCCTCCTCCTCATACATCTTTTCACAGGAATAGCCACAAACACTTAAGATATCATCACAGCATTTCTCCATGAGTACTGCCTTATCCGTTCGTACAAGTTGCCCGTAGTCTTCGTTGCTATAATTAAGCATGGCTGCTAACAGTAGCGCCTTACTCTTCCAACTGCCACTATCCTGTTCGAAAGTTTCTGATTTTTGGCAAATACTTCGTACAGTGCCCACATTATCTATCGGAATTCTCCCCACAATAACCTCTGGATGATAATTTACAGTATCCTGCCCACACTCACCGAAGTAGCCATCATTATCTGAGTCCCAGTTCCCACTGAGGTCAGCATAATAGTAATCAGTAGGAACTGCTCCGTTGTGGCTATGGTCAGAAGGGTCAGGGTAACAATATCTCATGGGAATAGTGGCATGGCTACCCACAATCAGCACATACTCCAGTCCCCAGCCAGCATAGTTTGCTATTAAAAAATTCCTTATTTTTTCTGGCAGGTCCCTGCCATGGTAATTTGATTCTATCCAGTCAATAGTCACAGTGTCCACTGTATACCCAATGGCTTCCTTCCAATTTACCAGTGGTTCAACAGCGCCCTGTAGTGAATCAGTAGTTATAATCACATAGTCACACAATCTTGTAGCCCGGGAATCAGTTGAAGGATAGTAAGATTTAATCGATGAATAATTGACAATGATTCGCGAGGCTATATCATCCATTACAGCGTCAGACAATGTCTCTACTGATACTGTATTGTTAATTTGGTATGTAATTCTGATGGTTATGCTTTGATATACAGCAAGCTTATCATTTGCTGGATAATAAGCTACCGGACAGAAGCCCAGCCTGGCAAAACTGTATTTCCGCATCTGCCCCATTCCCAGATAGCTGTAGGGGCATGGTGGATAGACTTCTTCCGAGCCATATATCGCCTCATCCTCTTCCAATCCAGGCTCCTCTCCCTCTCTCCCATAAATCACCGGTGGAGATGGTACAATACGGTATTTCCCTGAAAGCTCTACATAGTCGCTATCCACCACAGCTATTGAAAGCAACTCTGCGCCTGGTGGTAGTCCAATGAGAAAAGTTCTGGCTGGTAACTTCGGCGCCTTTGGGTAAAGCATTGAGCCAAAGCCTTCCATACAGAGCAGAGAATATTCCTCCTCCTGGTCAATCTGATAGTCTCCAGCTTCAAGTGTAACGGTCATCTCTCCGTTATCACTCTCTCTTATATCATCTTGACAGCCGCTACTCAATAAGGAATGGAGCATAAGTGACACAGCCAGCATTGCTAGAAAAACAACTTCTACTTTCCCTGTTAGTTGCACTATTACACTACTCCAGGTCAGAGCATCTCATAAGAAGCATCAGTCCGTCAAAGACAAAATGTCTCCCTGCAAGTAGTCACCTTGAAAAGGCTTACTCAGATTTCTGAACCGTGCCGAAGTAGAAATCATTCGCTAGATGTAGTTTTGACGAAGGGAACCAGCAATGTTATAGCTGTCGGGCAGTTTCCGCTGCTTCCTTACTGCAAAACCTGATGATTTCAGCAAAGTTGTTAATTCGCTCCAGGTTATTGGTCTCCTGGAAACCATCATAGGTCAGGTTAATCCAGGGTTTACCATACATTTCGCTGAATTTTCCCGACATGGCAGCCACAATCCCACCGGGCATACAGCCATGAGGCATTACCGAAATCACACCTGCAAATCCCGGATTTTCCAGCCAATCAATCCCCGTTCCTATACTGAGGACTGCCTCACTACCGCATTTGGTAGAAAGCCACTGCTCGGTCTTCGACAGGACTTCCGAAATAGAAGGCTCTTGTTCTTCTATCATTGTTTGAAATATACTTCCGATGGAGCGATCATCGTGGTCCTGCAAGTATTTCAATATATGGCCCGTCATCCATTTCTTAACATCGTGATACCTCGTAGCATCTTCGATATACCTGAATATAATGTACTTCAGCCACTCGCTGATGGGGGAAATAACAACCTCCAATCCAGCCTTCTCACATACTTTCACCAGGTTGTTATTACTGAATTTGTTTGAACGCAGGAAAATCTCACCATTGATGCCCACGAGTGGCTTTCGAGGTATCTCAGGGTCGATAATGGCTTTGAAATCAGCAGTTGCCTGGTGCTGCAGGTCAGTGAACGATTGCTTTTTACGGACACGGTCTATGAACTTTTGAATATAGTCATTGAACAATTTTTCTGCCATCCCAGCCTCTCTCTCATAAGGACGAGAGCGCCAGAGTAATTTATACATAAAATCTGCAGTAAGTCCTGCCCTCCAGACAAGTCTCATGAAAGGCAGGCCAAGGTTTACATCACGATAGGCATCGTTCGAGGTAGCTGTTCGCAAGGGAAGATTGATACCCAAATCTTTGAGTATCCTTGTTTGTTCTATGGCATATTTACCGAAACGACAAGGGCCATAGGCCCCCGCCATAAATGCCTCGACGTCTCTAACATCATGCCCGTTATCATAATAATACTTTAAAAAACCGCCGAGGGTTACACGATATGGTAAGCATTCAATACCTGAGGTTACTTTGTCGGCATAAAATATATCTCGCTCATCTGGTTCAGGAAGCACCTTAGCGTTGATTCCATAGGCCTGCATCGCAGCCGCTATTAAGTCGGCATGTATACACATATTAGGCAATATAAACATTTTATTCGACTTACCAAGAGTTGATACACCACGATAGATATCCCTCTCTATAACCTGGTACTGTGGAACCGAATGTGCAAATCCCTTAATGGTATCGACGAAAGCTTCGATACGGGTAACGATTCCAGCCTCGGCTGCATGCTCATCAATCTCCAGTTGCCCAAAGGGCTTGCCTCCCATAATGTCTTCTGCCAGCGGGATAATAAATGAGTTTGGACCACAACCAAAGTTCGTCAGTGCTAAGCCATAAAGCTTTGGGTCTGCTACAGTGATTGATGCCCCGGCTATATATTTGCCCTCATAATACCAGTATGGCCGATCAGAGTACTTCTTAGGATCAATCGATAACAGAGGGAGAAAGTCCAGTGGTATAGGTATCACTCCAAGCTGAGCCAGTTTCTCAGCAATACCTAGATTTGCCCCGGCATCCTGCGACATATAAGACCTGGCAAAGAGAACCACCCCTAATTTATCTCCCTGGTGAATCTCTTCAATAATATCCTTCCCAAGTTTTGCCTGGTCTGCCTCAAACCGACGCTGGGACTCAATACCAGCAATGGCTGCTGCTTCGCCCTGTTTCTTGGTGAAGCCCATTTTAAGGGCTACTTCTGTGAAATTCTTTATCACATCAGCATCACCCTGGCTGAAATCTATCGTCGGAGTTAATATTTTATCTTCAAGACCAATTACAGTACGAATTATATATGGCGATGCCTGGACAAGCGGACAGGAGTACTTCTGGTCTTCATCTCCGCCAACTTTACTCAACCTTATTGCGCTGGGATACAAAATATAATCAACACCCGTCAGTATCGCAGCATGCCCGTGGAGAAGCTTAAGTGGAAAACAACTATCGGTATAGCTCAATTCAATAGCCTTTTCCACTATTTGTTTGGTGGTCTGTGTGGTAAGTACACACCTTGCATCCAGTGCATTGAGGAATCCTATCAGCAAAGGGGCAAAATCATAGACCAGAAGAGCCCGTGGGATGCCAACGGAAGGTCCTGTACCGGAAT
>CAYVML010000086.1:0-7049 GCA_964452475.1 uncultured Dehalococcoidales bacterium | reverse complement strand
ACCGCTAGCCCAATGAGTGGATACGGCACAGCGCGCTCCAGCAGCTTCGGCAGCCCTCTTTACCATGGAAATCTCATCTTTAGTATCAGTATTAAAGCAATTGATACATACTACAGGACTGATACCTGAAGTTCTGATGGTATTTAGGTGGTGCAACATATTGGGAAGTCCTTTTTCTAACAAGCCAAGATCTTCCTTGGTGTAGGCATCAGCCAGAGGTCGTCCTGGAACCACCTTAGGTCCTCCACCATGCATTTTTAACGCTCTGATCGACGTGGTTAATATAGATACATTTGGCTTGAGTCCACTCAGCCTGGACTTCACGTTCCAGAATTTCTCGAAACCAATATCGGCAGCAAAACCACTCTCGGTGACATGGTAATCAAACATTTTCAAACCTATACGGTCAGCAATGATAGAAGATTGCCCTACAGCGATATTAGCGAATGGTCCGGCATGAACCATACATGGTTGATATTCCGCCGTACAGCATAAGGTGGGGTTGATAGTATTGCGCATCCAGGCAGTCATGGCTCCACCTACCTCCAGATCACCAGTTGTAACGATATTACCCTGCCTATCAAAGGCCACGGTTATATTATTCATTCTCTCTCGTAGATCAGCGAGGTCGCGGACAATCGACAGTATCGCCATAAGTTCGGAGCTCACGGTAATACCAAATTTGGATTCCATTGTAAAGCCATTCATGCGACCTCCGAGGCCTATTACAATATCTCTGAGGCTCTGAGCACAGAAATCCATAACCCAACCCATCTCTACCTTATTTGGGTCGATATCCAGGCGATGCATACCACTACGTTTTGTCAATGTCTCATCATCATAGTTGCGCTCATGCTGCATTCTGGCAGTAACGGCCACCATAGCCAAGTTGTGAGCATTAGCGATATCATTTATATCCCCGGTAAGCCCCATAGAGAATTCTGTCATCGGTATAAGTAATGCATTGCCCCCACCAGCAGCAGTTCCCTTAACATTCATGGTAGGACCACCAGAAGGTTGACGAAGACAACCGCCAACGTTTTTACCCCTCTTCCCTAAACCTTCCATAAGTCCCAGTGAGGTAGTACTCTTGCCTTCACCCAGAGGTGTGGGAGTTATGGCCGTTACTTCAATATACTTTCCATCTTCATTGTTTTTTAACCGCTGCATAATCTTAATAAAATCAAGTTTGCTCAGCCTCCCATAAGGGGAAAGTTCATCCCTTTGTAAATTTAGCTTCTCCCTCCATTCATCAGGGCCAGGCATATTCGCCTCAGCCGCCTCTGCAATCTGCCAATCCTTCATCTTCGTAGCGTCATAAGACATGGTAAAACAACCTCCTTCAAATTTACTTTTCCTGTTTTATCGCCTATATATATTTATTCCTTTACATTCCTAACAACATATGATTACACAAGTTCAGATAGACATTGGAAGCCTGCCATACTTATCGTTCACCCTTTTATCTACCTGACAATCACTTATTCAAATCAGGGCTGAAGTTTTCAGTAACTCAGGCACATATCGTTCCCAGCCCAAAGCCATGATATGAACCCCCTGGCATAACTTCTTCATACCTTCAACCAGTTCAGTAGCAATTTCGATAGCTACCTTCGGTCTATCTTCTTTAGCAGTACTTGCCATCCTCTCTATATATTTCTCAGGAACAGAAATACCAGCAATATTCTTGTTCATGAATCTGGCCATGCCTGCTGATTTGAGAATAATGATACCACCCAGGATAGGAACTCCAAATCTCTGTGCCTGGTTCATAAATTCCCCAAATTTATCCAGCTCAAATACAGCCTGTGTCTGAATAAACTTTGCACCACATTCGATTTTTTTTTGCATTTTCAGTAACTGAAGCTCAGCAGGGTCAGCTCCAGGATTTACTACTGCCCCAAGACATAATTTTGGATTTCCGTCCAATTCGTTACCATTCATATCCCTGCCCCCTATAAGGTTGGAAGCAACCTTCAACAGGCTTACCGAATCCAGGTCAAAAACTGGTTTAGCATCTGGATGGTCTCCAAGAATCGGATGATCACCCGTTAAAGCCAGCACATTTCTTATCCCCAGGACAGCTGCATTTAATAAATCCGATTGAAGAGCAAGCCTATTTCTATCTCGACAAGTCATCTGGAAAATCGCTTCCATGCCTCTCTGCTGCAATAAATGACACACCGCCAGCGAGCCAAGTCTCATCACTGAACTTTGCAGGTCAGTGACATTAAAACCATCTACTTTCCCCTTAAGAAGCTCTGCTTCATCCAGGATACCACTGATATTTACTCCTTTCGGAGGACCTACTTCAGTGGTAACTATAAATTTTTTCTCACTTAATCTCTCAGAAAAGCTCATCTTTCAATTCTCTCCCGTGATAAAGACTGGGTAATTACTTTAGAATTATCCCTCGGCTCCAAAATCTTCTTTAATATATCAAGCTTTTTCAGCCTCTCCAGCCTCTTGTAGATTACAAGCCAGGCACAATCAGCCTCCGGGTTTACCTCACATTTACCATCTTTCGCCCCACCACACGGTCCATTTACCAACCCCTTTGGACAATTCGTAAAGGGGCAAACCCCACCTGTATAATTCAGATAACATTCCCCACACTGATAGCAATCAAATTTTTGGACGCCAAGACCTTGAAATCCATTCAAATATAGCGTATCACAACAGGCATAGACGGTTTTGTATTCTAATAACGACGATACAATCTGTGCCCCTACTCCGCAAGAAAAAATAAGAACCAGCTCTGCTTCACGTATCTGCTTGTCGTACTCCCTAATATATGCATTCACAAAATCACGATTGCATAAATAATCCAGACGCACCCGATCAATCACTTGTTCTTCCAGGCTTTTTATAAACTCTTCCAGCTCGCTATGAGGAAAATAGACATCCTGGCAGCCAAGACACTCCATTATGAAGAGTTTTTTACCAGCTATCCTTGGCCTTATTTCGTCATCAGGCTTTAACTGTACTACGAGCATATTCCTTTTCCCTTTTAATAAAGCTCAGCAATGGTAGTTTTGCCGAACATATATATTCACAACTTCGACATTCTATACAATCCATCACGTTGTAATCATTTGCCCCACCAAGTTCTTTTTTCTTCCCATAGAAAGCATAGTATAGAGGATACAGTTCCATGGGACACACATCCACACAACGACCACACTTTATACAATTGTTGTCTTCAGAAAGTTGCACTGGAGAACTCTTAAGAAGGGTGAGTCCAGAGCTTCCCTTTATAATTGATGAATCCAAACTCGTTTGTACTATTCCCATAATCTGACCACCCATTTTTAACTCATAATTCGTTAACAATGCTTCGGTATCTACATTGAAACAATAATCAACCACTTCCTTCAATGGAGTCCCTATTCTGACTCGATAATTACCAGCTCTTTTTACATTCTCTCCAGAGATAGTTATAACTCTCTGGAACAAAGGAATACCCTGTATCACCGCCTGATAAATCGCCAGGATAGTGCCGATATTCGATACTATAACACCCACGTCAAAAGGAAGCCCCCCCTTAGGGACTTCTCTACCCAGTACCCTCTTTATCAGCATTTTCTCTGCGCCCTGGGGGTACTTGGTATTCAAGCGCATCATTTCTACCGCCGAATCCTTTAATACATTTTCCAAGCTCATAATGGCTTCTGCTTTATTATTTTCAACTCCCACAACAACTCTGCTTACCCCCAGAATCTTCTTTAATAAACCGATGCCAACCAGAACCTCCTTTGGGTGTTCTATCATTATTCTGTTGTCGCTGTTCAAATAGGGCTCACACTCGCAGCCATTCACCAGCAGGGTATCCACCTTTTTAGGAGGTGCCAGCTTTACCTGAGTGGGAAACATTGCCCCACCAAGCCCAACAATACCGCTCTCTTTGATAATATCCAGTAAGGACTCCCTGGACAAATTCTTAAAATCCGTGTGAGGCTTAATTGAGGAATCCATCGTTTTCTTATTATCGTTCTCAATAACTATAGCCATCTCTCCACGCTGAAGAACAGGATGCATTCGCTCTTCAATAGAGATAATCTTCCCACTCACACTAGAATGTATACTTGAAGATATAAAACCATCTGCATCAGCTATCTTTTGTCCAACTTTTACTCGATCTCCAGGTTGAACCAGTGACTTTGCCTTTTTACCGGTATGTTGAGATAAAAAGATAACGGCCTTTTCAGGCTCGGGGAAATCTACTATAGCCTTGTGCTCAGTTTGTTGTTTTTCCTCTAGTGGGTGCAACCCACCGTAAAAGCCTTCATTTCTTAGGGTTTTATTTAGCAGAGACAAGTTATTTTTAATATTTAAGGCAGGTCTCGAGTAATCGCGTATCTGAACTTCTCCCAGCATCAACTTCTCTCCGCGATTTGCCATACGCTCGTAGATTTTTACCCAGGCACAATCAAGGCTTGGGTCAACCTCACATTTACCGTCTCTTGCCCCTCCACAGGGGCCATTTAAGAGTCCCTTTGCACAGCCGATGACAGGACAGATACCACCAGTTAAATTCAGATAACACTGGCCACAGGCAGCACACTTCTCTTGTTCCAATGAGATGCCGTGATAACCAATTCCGCTGGTTGTATTAGCGCTCTGCGGTACTGAATCAGCCAGGGTATAGACTGACTTCCCTTCCAGTAGCTCAGCCACAAACTGAATTCCCAGGCCGCAAGATATTACTCCAACAGCATCACAGCCAGAGAGGTCCAGGCGACTGATTGCTTTCTCAGACAGTAAATCATTACATAAAAAATCTATTTGTGCATGCCCTATAATTTTTTCCTTATCTTTTTTCAGCAGTCCCAGTAGTTCGTCATATTCCTCTCCAGACTCCTTTTCAAACCTCTGGTAACATTTAGCACAAGATAATATAAATATCCGCTCTACTCTATTGAAAACCTCGTATATTTCCTCAGCAGGTTTCAACCTGAACTTGGTATAATCAATCAGCTTTATTTCCATGGTTCAATTAATCACACTAACGTACTAATCCAGTTGCATGTTATTTATTACAGTGGATGCACAGTATATACTGCACCCGATAATCATTATACGTTTAATAAGGCCATATTATTTATTCCGTTGTCGATAGGCTTTAATATAGCGCATCATGTAGTTATCTCGTCCCAACACAGCATCAACAGAGAGTATAGCAGGTCGTATTTTGGCTGCATTTACTACCGGGCAGGTCACCCCTGCTTCAATGACAATTGTTAAAAAGGCAGCATTAATCAAGCTACGATCTGGTAAACCGAAGGATATATTGCTCCCTCCCAAGGTCATATTTACTCCCAGTTCCGCTTTAACTCTTCGAATTGCCTCAATCACTTCCAGAGCACTTTTATTATCTGCTCCTATCGGCATATTCAAACAGTCAATGACTATGTCTTCCCGGCCAATACCTGCTGCTTCAGCCTGCTCTACAATTTTATGAGCAATAGCTACCCTTCTATCTGCGGTCTTAGGTATTCCTTCATTATCCATAGTCAGCCCAATCACCGCTGCCTTATACTGCTTTACCAATGGCAACATCTCTTTCAATGAATCATCACTACCGTTTACCGAATTGATAAGTGCTTTCCCTTTATAAACCCTTAAAGCTGCCTTCAGTGCTTCAGGATTACTGCTATCAAGACAGAGTGGTACATCCACTGTATCCATCACTAACTGTACAGCCTGCGGTAGCAAGGCTACTTCATCCACTCCAGCCGCACCAACATTGACATCCAGAATATCAGCCTGTGCTTCCACTTGAGATATAGCCTCCTGACGTACAAGCTCCATGTCTCCTGACTGTAGTGCTGCAGCCAGTTTCTTCCTGCCCGTTGGGTTGATACGCTCGCCAATAAGGATAGTAGGCCCTTCACTGCTAATTAGCACTTCCCTGGTAGCACTTGAAATTCTTGTTTCCATAGGTCTAACCTCCCTCTTTTTCTTTTGGTTTCAAATATGTAGCATTAACAAAGTTTTCCATAAAACTTTTGGTCGTGGCTAACTCTATGTAAGAAGCCTGGTGAGCTATGGCCTGCGCCTCGGCACGTTTTTGCAGAGAGAGCAATGCCAGTTTCGCTCCCATCCCAGCAGCATTTCCTACCTGCTTAAAGCGATCGAGTGGTAGCGAGGGTAGCATACCAATAGCTATAGCATTAGCTATATCTATATAGCTACCGAAGGCTCCGGCAATAATAATATTGTCAATATCCCCTACTGAACATTCGGACGTTTCCAACAGTGTCTGGATACCAACCTGTATAGCCGCCTTAGCCATCTGTAATTCCCGAACATCTTGCTGGGTCAAGCTAATAGCCGAAGCCCCACTTCTCTCGTTTTTGCTTATAATAATAAACTCCCGTTTCCCATTCACACTGCTTACCTGAGGGCAGTCATCCTTCATTCTACCAGTTGCATCCAGCACACCGTTTAGATAGAGTTGAGCCAGGATATCTATAATACCTGAGCCACAGATCCCAACCGGAGCTGCACCATCAACCGTCTGGTACAGAACCTCACCATTTTCAATTTGGAAACGTTCAATAGCGCCTTTAGCAGCCCGCATCCCATCCTTGATGTGGCCTCCTTCAAAAGCAGGTCCTGAAGCACAAGAGACGCTTGACAAGTTTCCATTAACTGCCAGACAAATCTCAGTATTGGTACCAACATCTACTGCTAATGATATGCCATCAGCCTGTTTGAGCCCAGTAGCCAGTATCATAGCTACGTGATCAGCTCCCACAAAGCCAGCAATATTCGGCAACAGACAAACGTATGCGCCCGGAGCTAGGTTTAAACCAATATCGCGCGCTTTTGTCTCAAAGGCCTGGCGGAGAGCGGGCACAAACGGAACCCGGGCTAATTGTTCTACCGGCAATCCCAGAAATAAATGATGCATAGCAGTATTGCCCACAATCACTACCTCGTCGATTTCCTCCGGGCTGGCGTCCACTTCTTTACACAAGTCCCCGGCTAGAGTATTAAGTGCCTCGACAACTAAACCACGAATTCTGCTGTGGTTTTCTGGCGAC
>CAYVML010000085.1:5675-7059 GCA_964452475.1 uncultured Dehalococcoidales bacterium | reverse complement strand
ACACTTGTAGCACTCCATTCTCAGACTTGTCCTTGTGATTGTTTCTGTAGCAAGGCTTTATCTATATTTGCCAGGGGAATAAGAGTTTGTTCCTTAGCTTTCATATCTCGTAAGATTATATTTGCAGAGCTGAGTTCCTGTTCGCCGATAATAATAGCATAGCTGGTACCGAGTGAGTTTGACTGCCTGAGTTGAGCCTTCAGGCTTTTAGCCCCAGTAGCTAGTACCACAGGAATGCCCGCTGCACGCAATCTGGCGCTGAGCTTTATAGCTGCCAATTTTGCTGCATCTCCCAGGTGGGCAATGAATGCCATGGGAGCAGGATGAGGTTTGATGGTTTCTCCTGTCTCCTTTAACTTCAATATAAGCCTCTCAATACCTGTAGCAAAGCCTACTGCTGGAGTTGGCCTCCCGCCCAGTTGCTCAATGAGGTTATCATATCGGCCCCCTCCTACAAGGGCGCTTTGAGATTTACCATTTAGAGTTTCGAGCTCAAATACTGTCCTGGAGTAGTAGTCTAACCCGCGCACCAAGCGATGGTTTAGAGTGAATGGAATTCCCAGGACTGTTAAATAGTGCTGTACGCTTTGGAAGTGCGCCTGGCACTCAGGACATAAATAATCTGTGATTTTTGGTGCGGCGTTTGCTATCTTCTGGCAAATCCTTTTCTTGCAGTCGAGTAGGCGCAGTGGATTTTTAAGTAACCTGACTTTACAGTCTGGGCATAATTCTGTTTCATGTTGAGAATAGTATTCTATCAGGGCCTTAATATATATGGGTTGACATAGCTGGCAACCGATGCTGTTCAGTTGAGTAGAGAATTCAGTGATGCCGAGTGAATAAAGGAATCGTTGTGATAAATCGATTACTTCGGCATCTAGAAGAGGATCGGCATCCCCTATGGATTCAAAGCCACATTGATGATGCTGGCGGTAGCGACCAGCCTGTGGGCGCTCATATCTGAAAAATGACGTTATATAATAGAGTTTCACTGGCTGAGGCAGATTGAACATGCCGTGTTCCAGGTAAGCTCGACAGATAGGAGCGGTGCCCTCTGCCTTTAACGCTAATTTTTGACCACCACGGTCGGTGAAGATATACATCTCCTTATCGGCAACATCTGTTCCTTCAGCAGCAGAGCGAGAGAAAAGTTGAGCGTCTTCAAAGATCGGGGTTTCCAATGGCTGATAGCCATATAGCTGGCCAACAGAGATAGCGCTATCTGTCACATATTTCCAATATTCCTGATCTTCAGGCAGTATATCGAATGTTCCCCGAGGGGCCTTGTACATAGTATCTCCTCACAACTTATATAAGTGAAGCTAGTTTATCACAAATTAAAAGTATTGCATGGGTTTAAAAGCCTCTAATATATAACGCAGGA
>CAYVML010000085.1:0-5660 GCA_964452475.1 uncultured Dehalococcoidales bacterium | reverse complement strand
TAAATATCGGGCCCGATGGAATAGATATTTGTTGCACCTGAGTAGCCAGTGGTTTCAGCTATGGTTCTCTTGCCGGATGCTACTTTCAGAGCTTCTTCATAGATAACTTTTCCTGCTTTGTAAAAGCTGCGATCTGCCATATCTTCCATGGTTATATATAAGTCGATATGGTCGGGGAGATTTTTATAAGTTAATGGATTACCGGTTATTTTAATCACTGGCACAAAAGGAAAGCCTTGAGGGGCTCCCCTGCCGGTAGAGAACAGGATTATTTGTGCCCCTGCGGCTGCCAGCCCGGTTAGTGCCTCTGGCTCTCGTCCTGGGGAGTCGATGATGAACAATCCTTTGCCCTGGGGAATGTGCCCGTATTCATAAATATCCTGAATGGGCTTGTTACCACTTTTTACTATAGCTCCTAAAGATTTTTCCTCGATAGTTGTAATGCCACCAGCGATATTGCCTCCTGTTGGCTGCCCTCCACGCATATCTGTTCCTGCAGCTATGGCTCGCTCCTCCATCTGCTTTACTATGTCCATGAGCTGTTTACTTACCACAGAAGAAATAGCTCTCTTGGCGAGTATGTGTTCAGCCCCCATGAACTCTGTTGTCTCTCCAAAAATACAACTGCCTCCATTGTCGATCAGCAGGTCCACAGCAGCACCTGTGGCAGGATTAGAAATCTAAACTGAAGTTGTATCAGATGCCCCACATTTGATGCCGAAACGTAGCTCTGAGTCTGGAACGGAGGTTCGCTTTATCTGAGATGCTTTTATTACTAACTGGCGTGCTAAGCGAGAGCCTTTTGCTATTGAGGGGCTAGAGCCGCCAAGCTTTTGAATAACTATCTGTTCTACTTCTTTTCCTGAATCTGAGATGCCCTCTGCTACTTCATCTAAAATAATGCTCTCACATCCAAGGCTCACCAGGAGTACGCTGGCAAGATTGGGGTTTTGTCCTAATGAGATGAGAGTACGGGTTACCATATCAAGATCGGGTCTGGTCTGGCAGCACCCCTGTTGATGAGTAAAAGCAACGCTGCCTGGAGTCTGCTCACTTATCCACCTCGCCACATCGTTAGCACAGGCGACTGTGGAGAGAATACCTACGTGATTTCGTACTCCGAAGGAATTGTCAGGACGGGGATATGCCAGGAAACTCACAGACCCGCCTTCGATAAATCCCCCCGCCCCCTGTTGCCAAGCACATTATGCACGTGTACATGTTCACCTTGCTGAATAGGCTTGGTAGCATAGCCTATTACCTCTCCATATTTGATTATTGGAGAGCCGCTTTCTATTTGATAAAGGCTGAACTTATGTCCCAGCGAGATGTCTTCCCTTAGCTTGACAATATTACTATTTTCTTCTACTGAGAGCTTTACAACAGTGCCTGTCTTCAGATTGGCTACTGCCGTGGCTACGTTGTCTTGACTGTTTACTACTATCGCCTGTAGTTTACTCATCTTGATTTCTCTATTATAACGCTTTTTTCGACTTGATTGCTACATGTCTATGTATATTCCTGGCAAAAAACCTAAAAAATATTTCTTGATTTACTAAAGTGAATGGTTCACTTCCTGCCGATAAGAAGGGGAAGTTGCGCTGACTTTATGCTTAGGCTATTATGGGATTTACTATATGGATGTGAGCGAATTACTGGATAAAGCTGGAGAATATCTGCCTGAAGAGAAGGTGAATTTAGTAGAGGCGGCATATAAGCGTGCCCTGGAGGCGCATCGGGGGCAATTACGGCGTTCAGGAGAAGCTTATGTTGAACATCCGTTGCAGGCTGCTATGACACTGGTTGAATTGCACCTTGACGCCGAAACCCTGGCTGCTGCTTTGCTGCATGACGTACCGGAGGACTGTGGGATATCACTCGAGGAGATTAAAACTGAGTTTGGTTCTCAAATAAGCAGCTTGGTTGATGGGGTCACAAAGTTAAGAGGGTTCGGCAGTCGAATGACCAATGAGAAGGCAAGGTCTCAGTCACAAAACGAGAACCTGCGCAAGATGCTGGTGGCCATGTCTGAAGACGTGAGAGTAATTCTCATTAAATTGGCTGACAGATTACATAATATGCATACTTTAAGCGCCTTACCAAATAAGAAGCGACATGAGATAGCACAGGAAACCCTGGATATATATGCTCCATTGGCACATCGTTTGGGGATGCGTACTGTAAAATGGCAACTGGAAGATTTATCTTTTCGGTATTTGGAGCCCAGGGAGTACCGCCGGGTTGCACGTTTGATATCTACAAAGTTAGTAGAGCGGCAGAAATTTGTCGATGAAGTGACATCAGTGGTGAAGATGAAACTTCATGAAGCTGACATAGAGGCGACAGTTTTCGGGAGACCGAAACACATCTACAGTACATATCAGAAGATACATAAATATGCAGTGCAGGGCAAGGCATTTAGTGATATACACGATCTCTTTGCACTGCGTGTACTGGTGGACTCTGTTTCCGATTGTTATAAAGCACTGGGAGCAATTCATAATTTCTGGCATCCCATAACCGAGGAGTTTAATGATTATGTTGCTAATCCTAAGGATAACGGCTATCAATCTTTACATACGACAGTAATGTGCCGGGGAACCACTCCTCTGGAAATACAAATCAGGACTAATGAGATGCATCGAATTGCTAAGTATGGGGTGGCGGCACACTGGCTTTACAAAGAAGGAGGGAAAGAGGCCACTTCTTTTGAGGAGCAGATCCCTTGGTTGCATGAGATTGATGAACTGCGTGAGGAGTTTGACAGCGAGGAATTTATAGAGTCTGTAAAAACCGATGTGCTCACTGACAGGGTGTATGTATATTCCCCCAAGGGAGAAATAAAGGAACTGCCCAAAGGAGCAACCCCTCTTGATTTCGCCTTTCGAATTCATACGAACCTGGGATATCGTTGCATTGGAGCGAAAGTGAATGACCGCCTGGTGCCACTGAATTACCTGCTCAACAATGCTGATGTGGTGGAAATTATTGCGTCTAAGACAGAAAGGGGTCCCAGTCTGGACTGGCTTAATCCTGCCCTCGGCCTCGTGAAAACATCTCACTCCAGGAATAAAATCAAACAGTGGTTCAATAAGCAAGAGCGAGGACAGAACATAGAGCGAGGAAGACAGCTTCTGGATAAAGAATTTAAACGTTTGGGTGTTGGCACGGTAGCAGTTGAGAAGCTAGCGCGCCAGTTTAAATATATAAATCCGGATGATTTTCTTTGCGCTCTGGGTTCCGGTGCTATAAATCTTGGGCAGGTGACACAGAAGTTAACTGCTGACCTGGAGTCTCCTAACGCTTCGATTGAAATCTCGCCACTAAAAAAAATAACACCATCTACTGTAAGGGTTTTAGGCGTTGGGAACCTGTCTACACGGTTAGCCGCTTGCTGTAACCCCTTGCCAGGAGATAAGATTATCGGGTATATTACTCAGGGCAGCGGTATTACTATACATCAAAAGGGGTGCCCTAACATTGTTAATGAACAGGAAAAGGAAAGGCTAATTGAGGTTAGCTGGGGGGATGTAGAGGATATCTACCCGGTAAGCATTCAGATTGATTCATGGGACAGGGTCGGATTGGTTCGCGATATCAGCCTCGTATTAGCTGAGGAAGGGGTGAATATTACTGATTTTAGAATGACGGAACATGATAACATTAGATCGATGCATGTTGCATTACAAATAAAAAGTGTTGCACAATTAAATAAAATAATGTCGAAGATACAATCAATTGGTAGTGTGGTGGCTGTAGTGAGGAAAGGAGAAAGAAATGTCAGCCAATAAGGTAAATAACAACGCAGTTACAGGAGAGGAGGGCAGAAGGGCAAGGAATCGCTTGATGAGAAGTAAATACAAGACCAGCCTGAGCAGGGTAGAAAGACTTATTACTTCAAATGAGGTAGAATTAGCCCGGCAAGAAGCGCTGGTTGCCGCAAGTAATATCGATAAGGCAGCAAAGAAAAAGGTGATTCATAAGAATAAGGGAGCCAATCTCAAATCTCAACTGGATAAAAAAATAAACGCTGCTTTAGCAGGGCAAAGATCCAGGAAAGACAAAGAAGAGGAAGGAGAAGGCAAGTGATAGTTTTCAAGGTTGTTGTCTGTTTATTCTATGGGGCGATGGCGGTTGGTATGGTGCTTTCGTTGATATCAATGATATAGGATAACTAAGGATATAACATATTAAACTCCTGAAGTCATACATTATCTTGTGTCTCTATTGTAAAAGAGGAAGCTTTGAAAAGTGAGAGCTCCCTATTTCAAGGTGGTGGGGGAGGGGCTTTTTGCACATGGATTGGTTTCTCTCTATAGCGGTAATCTGAGCGTCAGGGTCCATGATCATTTGATTATCACTCGTAGCGGCAGTGCCTTAAGCACTATTAGTGAAGATGATTTAATTGAAACGGGTATTACCGAGGATGACCTGGCGACCCCTCTAGCTTCATCAGAGCTGAAAGTTCACCGCTCGATTTATCAGAATACTCTCGCAGAGGCTATAGTTCATGCCCACCCCCTGTATGCTGTTACTTTATCATTCATGCAGGAAAAGATCGTGCCATGTGATATGGAAGGGAATAATGTGGTGTCCGCTGTTCCCGTGCTGGCACAGAAGGGCAAGTTAAAGGCGGGAGCGCTTAGTAAAGAAATAGCCGAGGCGATTAAACAACACAAAATGGTACTGGTTCGGAGCCATGGAACCTTCGCTGCGGCCAAGTCTCTGGAAGAAGCATATTATTATACTACTGTTTTCGAACGGAGCTGTAAAATTCTCTACTTGCTCAGGGCTTTACATCTGGAGCCTGGAAATGTCTCAGAGGACTGGATAAGAGCTCTTTTATGAAATACTGGTGAAATCTGAAGTCATTGCTCAGCTCGGGGTGAAAGGCTGATGCTAAAAGGTTTCGCTGCCTGGCGGCAACCATAGTGCCATCAGATAGTCTGGCAAGGACTTCTACCTCAGGGCCTAACTCTAAGATAGCTGGAGCACGAATAAATATTGCTTTAAAGGGGCTTTCACCCAGGGCAGGAATAGCCAGGTCAGTTTCGAAGCTATCTTTCTGCCTCCCAAAGGCATTACGCTTGACACTAATATCCATAACAGCCAGAGATTGCTCGCCTTTGCGAGAGTGGTTCTTTCCGAGGCATATCATTCCGGCGCACGTCCCCCAGATAGGCAACCCTGATTGAGCCAGTTCTTGTAAGATATTGAACATGTTGAAGATTTTCATCAGCTTGAGCAGGGTGGTGCTCTCTCCACCGGGGATGATAAGGCCATCTATGTCTTTAAGCTGAGCAGGCAGGCGAATTGGGGAAGCCACTATACCTAATTGGCGCAGGATGCTGATATGCTCTATAAAAGCTCCTTGTAGAGCTAATACTCCGACTTTCGTTGCTGTTTCCTTTCTTTGCTCTATGGTAACTATTTTATGAGGCCGGACTCCGTGATTTGCACCGTCTCCAGACCCAGTTTTGGTATTGCTCGTTGCACAGGTACAGGGTAATCATTATTGAAGCAGGCCAGGCAGAAAATGTCTTTAGGCGAACCAATGGCACGCAACAGTCCATCAAGACTGAGATACCCAAGTGAATCCGCTCCCAGGTAATCCTTTATCTCCGGGATACTTTTTCTGGCAGCGAGTAGCTCCCATTCCG
>CAYVML010000084.1:0-7126 GCA_964452475.1 uncultured Dehalococcoidales bacterium | reverse complement strand
TATGTGTTTTTTCCTTTTGCTTGCAGTTGCCAAATCTTTAGATTTATCCAGTTCCTCTTCAATCTTTGTGATCTTGTTTTCAAACTGTTTTTCTGTAGATATTTGGTATCTGCCATTGTCCAGAATCTGAATTACAAGTTCATCGCCATCCTGCACCTTAAAATCTTTATAAAAACTATTCATTCCTCCAATTCTACTTTCTCTGCTACTGCTTGAATATGGAGTAAAGTTTTTCAAAATAGCTTCCTTATCCCTGCCAAAAGCCACATAGATTCTATTTTTGCTTTTTGGGAAATAATCAATTAAAGAAACAGGAATAGCTAAAAGACCTTTATTTATTCGGCTTTGTGTTACCCTAATTGTCTTGTAATTAAAGGGCAATTTACTTTCAACAGTTTTCATAGTCATTTAATTCCGCTGTATCAGCTTCTTTCCAATTTCTAAGGTTAGATAATAGCTCAATATTATCAATTTGCCGATTCCTGGCTTGTATAATTGCTTCTGCATCATTTTTTGCTTCAATCTGATAAGTGCAGAAGCCTGAGTAGTATATTTTTACTTCGAACTTTTTCGGTTTCATTATTTCTGCTCCAAGCTAAATTTGAATTCACAGACCAGAATCCCTGAATAATACCTGCATGTAAGAGGTGATCAACTTTTTCAGTATAATTACCAATTAAAGCATTTCTGCTTTGTAATGTGGATTTAGTCCCGTGGTAGGATTTTGGCCAGTAGGCATAATAACGCGAATCATCTCCCAAGTAGAAAAATTTTTCAGGACTGGCGAACTGCCTTACTTGATTGAAGAAATCAATTTCTTTTTGTTTTGCCCAAAGTTCATTCATAACTAATAAAATTACATATTATTACTTGTTTCAAATGTACCACTTTTTACTCAAAATAGATATCAATAAGATCTATCTGAACTAAGTTGGAGATGTGTTATTGTGAGGTAAAATACTAGGGAGAGGGTGCTATTATGTCATTCCTGACTTTCCACTATATCATTCCTGCGGAAGCAGGAATCCCTTCATTATGGCTGGGGCTATGCAAACATTACTGTAATGTATACTAGACAAATTGTAATGAATAATATACAATATGTCATATATAAGTAACAGTTATGCCATAAAAATATTGTAAAAGAGGAGGGAAAACTATGGCACCATTGCAGAAACGTGCACTATACGGTCTGGTACTGGGAATTATATGGGCAATACTATTGGTGAGTATATTCATCGCCAAAGGGGGAGCCAGCGCCTATAGCGAAAATCCGACCATGAGGCTGACCCTGGGGGCGTTACTAGTCGCTGGAGCAATCGCATACCTTCTGGTAGTATCACCGCTTATAAAGCTGCCTGGGAAAAAGGAAATAGCCATCGATGAACGAGATAAAGGGATACTGGAAAGAGCTCCACGGATTCAACTGGTGGCTATCATCATATCACTGGCGGTGTGGTGTATTGCCCTCACCGAATATTACTGGACACCGGGACAGATACCGGTCGTTTTCCCGTACCTAATGTTGCTGTCCATGCTCATTGTCAATGTGTTGGCTGCTTCTCTCGGAATATTAATAGGCTACTGGAGAATGGGGAAGCTTACTGAAGGCGAATCATGAAGAAGACAGGGGTAAAAAACCGTATCCGAAGGTTGCGATTCGACCATGATGAAATGTCGCAGCAGGAACTTGCTAACCTGACCGGTTGTACACGGCAAACAATAATCGCCCTTGAGCAGGGTAAGTATGTTCCATCTGTCGAACTTGCCTTCAGGATTGCCAGGGCTTTCAAGGTCTCTCTTGAAGAGGTCTTTCAATACGAAGAAGTGGAATAGGAGGTCAATTTTTTCAAACTGCCAGCTCGTTATTGAAACAGGCCATCGCTAAGGGGTACCATTTGGGTAAATGGGCAGGACAGTAAAAGCGAGTACAAGGAAACAGGGCAAGCGGAAAATCAAGACTCCTCGGATAGAGCTGAACGACAGGTTTGTACAGGCCCTGGAATTGATGGAACGGAGCAACAGGGGTGTTTTCATCACCGGGCGGGCAGGCACCGGCAAATCGACGCTGCTGAGCTATTTCCGCAATAGCACTGTAAAAACAATTGCGGTGCTGGCGCCCACCGGGGTTGCCGCTCTTAATGTGAAAGGACAGACAATCCATTCTTTTTTCGGCTTCAGGACAAATATCACGCTGGAAAAGGTGAGGAAGCTCCGTTACAGCAATGAAGATGACAATATCTACAAAAAGCTTGATGCAATCGTCATTGATGAAATCTCGATGGTGAGAGCTGATTTGCTTGATTGCGTGGATAAATTTCTGCGGCTGAACGGACCGAACAGCAAACGTCCCTTCGGGGGCATTCAAATGATTTTCTTCGGCGACCTCTACCAGTTACCACCCGTCGTCACCGGGACTGAAAAGGCGGTTATCAGTGAACTTTACGAGACCCCTTACTTTTACAGTGCAGACGTGTTTGCTTCACTGGACATGGAATTTATAGAGCTGGAGAAGGTTTACCGTCAGCATGAGGGGCAGTTCCTGGAGTTGCTCAACTCGATTCGGAACAACACGGTTACCGGTGAGGGAATGGAATTGCTGAACCAGCGGTATCTACCTCAATTCGAGCCGACTCCCGAAGATTTTTATATATATATGACGACAACCAACAAGCTGGCAGGAGAGATTAACAGCCAGCGGCTGGAGAAACTGAAGGGGAGAGCCTCGAGCTTCACTGCAGAGATTGAGGGAGAATTCGATAGCAAATCCATACCCACGGCGGCAGTTCTCCAGGTCAAGGCAGGGGCACAAATCATGATGGTGAACAATGATAGTGATGGTCGCTGGGTAAATGGCAGCATTGGAAAAGTAACCGGTATGACCGTTGATGAGAATGGAGAAACGATCATCATTGCCGAACTGACTGACGGCACAGAGGTGGAAATTAGCCCCTATACATGGGAGATATATAAATTCTACGTCGAGGAAGGATTGTTACAGTCGGAGACTGTTGGCAAGTTCAGACAGTATCCGCTGATACTGGCCTGGGCGGTCACCATCCATAAGAGCCAGGGAAAGACCTTTGACAGGGTGATAATAGATATCGGACGGGGTACCTTCTCCTACGGGCAGGTTTACGTGGCGCTCAGCAGGTGTACCACGCTGGAGGGCATTGTACTGAAGAAGCCAATTCTTAAAAAACACATCTGGACGGATTACCGGGTGGTAAAGTTTTTAACGAAGTTTCAATATAACAAGGCTGAACAGTCCTTTTCGGTTGATGGCAAGGTTGAGTTGATAAAGAAGGCGATTGAAAGTAAGTCAGCATTGAAGATGCTGTATCTCAAGCCCAGCGACGAGAAATCGAGCAGAGCGGTTATCCCCCGAATGGTTGGAGATATGGAATACCAGGGTAAGGTCTTCCTGGGCATGCGAGCGTTCTGCCTGGAGCGAAAGGCAGAGAGGACCTTCCGCGTCGACCGCATACTGGAACTCGAAGAGGCCTAGGGGCATAAGACTGAGGTGAGGAGTGGATTTCCTCTCTTAATAGCTTAGTTGGCTGGCGTATTTATAGGAAATAATTTGTCTATCGTTTGTGTTCTTGTAACCTTCCTCATTATGCGAACGCTCTTTTATTTGCCCTGCAGTATAATCTTTAAAATACTCCCTGACTGAAGCCAGGATTCGTATTTCACTTGAATCGAATACATCGATATCTGGTGTTTTACAGGCTTTTAAAAGCTCGCTTATATAGCCATCAGGATAAATTTCTTCGATGATTTGCAGAGAATTCCTGGAGAGTAGCGAGGCATAATACATTTCATAGTTATCAGGTACTGGCCCGTATGGTAGATGGACATACTGTACCCCGGTGATTGATACAGTATATTCTTTGAAATGCCTGAAATCGGCATAGAAAAGCAATTTATTTAACTTGGTTTTGGCTACGCCGTCTCTAGCAAAGAAGAGTATGGCATTGTATAGTTTTGGCAGGTTGAATTTGCTATAGCCAGTGAGTTCATCTGCCTTTGTGTCACCTGTGGAAATTAAAATTGCATCGTCCACTGAACGTGATGCAGCGTCTGTTTTTCTGAAAGCTTCCAGCAGTTTTAGATAATTGGGTGGAAAATCGAGCTGGAAAGGAGTAATGTTCTGGTAACGGCCTTGGAAATCTATAAATCGATTGATGTTTTCACAGAGAACGAACTGAGGAGGGAAGCAGCAGTGACTGAGTCGTACGACCTGGTTATTGTAGGTACAGGATTTCACAATGATACTTAGTTTGTAAATCTTTGAAGGCCCTGGCTATGAAAGAAATTGAGAGAATAATAGAGCAAAATCAAGTCTTTAGACGCGAAAAAATTCCAAGCGCTACAGCGAAATTGCGCGGAGAAGTTGAATCATTCAACAGGCAGCTTGACCGACTGAGTGAGTTGGAGACTTTTCTAAAAGAAAAGTACCGTAAGAAACTAGATAACCTCACTGCCCAATTAAACAGTGCCGAAGGCACCCAGAGTGAACTGAAAGTTCTGGTAAAAGAACTCAACAGGGACAAAGAGATGCGGTCGACTCTTGATAAGAAGATAATCGATTTAAAAAAGAGCAAGGAAATTCTGCGCCAGACAATAAAACAGGTTAAAAAATATAAGGAAACCAGCGATAAACAAATCGATATACTGAAAACAGAGCGTGAAGCTCTTTACCTGCGGATTCAAGAACTTGTGGAACTGCTGGACCTCGCAGAACAAACTGAGCTAACTGAAAAAGAGTTGAATACTATTTGCCAGCGAATTTACACCAGAAAGGAATTGTTAGCAGAGATTGAGATAGGCCTCCGCAAACGTACTATAGACTTGCTCTTCGAAAGCTATATACCTCCCAGGACTAAAAACTCGGAATTGTAAAACTCACATCACTATCTGGTGGTGGATAAAATACCCTTCAATAGCCAGTTCAGGAGCATTGTTATAGCGTGCTGACCTCAAGCTGTACTGGCACTAACCTGGTAAGTAGTCTAACTGCCAGGAGCAGCTAAACTGATATAAAGGAGTACCTGTATTATCGGTCTATCTATATATTCCTGTCCGCCTCATGTTTTGGATTGAGCCCTGCGGTGCCTTAGAACCATGAAGCTGCCAACTATGACTGACATCCCCAAGGTTAACCAGGATAGTATAGCGCCTGTCTTGTTCACCGGATATGCTTCTCCACCTACTACCGTATACGGGTTGATATAATTTACCCTGGTGGCTGCGGCACACCCGGACATTCCTGTCGTCCACATTCTGACTGTGAAAAATCCGGGACAGGTATAGGTATGAGCAGGGTTCTGTTCCTGGCTGCTGGTCCCATCTCCGAAGTCCCAGTTCCATGTGTCAAATGATTATAAATGTTTAGAAAACGTCTCCTGCCAGGTCAATATAGTTAATGTTTTATAAGCAGTCAATGCCTGATAAACAGAATGGTATAATGCTTACATATAAATCGGGAACAACTAATTACGATGGAATCATTTATTAACCGTGCCCCAGAAAACAGGGTGTACCAATTACAGGAAATAACGTCCTTAATTAAGGAATCTCTGCTGGACTTATCCAGCCAGGAGTTCTGGGTTAGGGCCCATTTAATCGCTCCCAGGAGTCCTTCAACTTATAGAAATTACTATTGCGAGTTGACCGATGTGGATGAGCTGGGAAATAAAACTGCGCAAATCAGGGCCATTATCTGGCAGTCGGAGTACAATCAAATCCTCAACAAACTACGCGAGGCAGGCATGCCGGATGCCCTGCAGGACAACAGCGAAGTCTGTGTCCTTTGCGCAGTGCGCTACCACGAAGTTTACGGTCTCAGTTTAAACATCTATGACATCGACCCCTCGTTTGGCGAGTCGCAGATAGACCTTAACCGCAGGCAAATTATTGAAAAACTGTCAGCGGAAGGAGTACTAAAAAGGAATACAGAAACTTACCTGTCAGCCGCTCCATTGCGAATAGGATTGATTACCAGAGAGGAGTCGGCTGCCTACAACGATTTTACAAAAACGCTTTTCGCATCAGTATTTTCATTTCAGCTAATAGTTGCCGACTGCACCATGCAGGGGGAGAATACCGAAAGGGAAACGGTTTCAGCGATCAGGCATCTGGCAAAGGCAAAGGTTGATGTTATCTGTATCGTGAGAGGCGGCGGTTCACAGCTTGACCTGGCGTGGTTCGACAACGAACGGATTGCCCGCACCATCATTAAGTGCCCGATACCTGTGTGGGTAGGCATCGGGCATGAGATTGATACCGGTGTGCTGGATGTTGTTGCCCATTCGAGCTTTAAGACACCAACCGCAGTCGCTGAGGTTCTGGTCAGTACCCTTCAGGAATTGCTGAACAGTCTTGAACTTGCCGCTGAACGCCTGCAGAATACCGTTGACTGGCGGCTGGAGCTATCCGGCCGTGAATTGTCCCGAATGACACTGGGCGCTCGCAATGGATTCAGGAAACAGCATGAGCTTGTAGTGCAGCAGTTTTCTAACAGCACCTTGAAGGTGAAGTCGCAATTCGAAGAATGTTTCAGCAGCAAAGAGATATTTATTGGAAATAAAAATCAGAAACTCCGTCATCTTTGTGACTGGACGTTGAATTCAAATAGCAAGCGTTTAACAGCGACCTGCAGACATATCGGCCTGCCGAGGTATCTGAAGATAGTTGCTGAGCGGCAGGGGCATCTTGTCGAGCGGGAACGGCAACTGTTGATGCTGATGCCCGACCAGATTCTCAGGAAGGGATATACGATTACCAGGAACCTTCGCCGTGAAATCCTGCGGAGTATTACGCAGCTACAGGGGAATGAAGCAATCGAGACTCAGTTTATAGATGGCTATGCACGGAGTATTGTCCAGGAAACGGAGGATACAGACAATGAAACGTAAGATTGAAAATATGAGCTATGAGGAGAAAGAGGACCGGCTTGATGAAATACTGCAGCGGCTTGACCGCTCTGAAACGCCCGTAGACAAGCTTTCAGATGATGCCAGGGAGGCAGCCTCGCTTATAAAGTCCATGGAGGCTACCCTCAGGAAAGCCAGGCAGGAATTGACCGGTGTTTTCGAAGAGCTGGACAAGCTGAAAAGCGAAT
>CAYVML010000083.1:0-7197 GCA_964452475.1 uncultured Dehalococcoidales bacterium | reverse complement strand
TTCAGTACCACCGGTAATAAGAACCTTTCGAAATTCGCCTAACATTAATTCCATTTTAGTTCATACAATTCATAAGCGAGCAGCGCTGTCAGAGATGATATGAAGAAAGGATGAGGGTTATAGATTGTGATTACATGTCTGGAACTTAAATATGTAAGACGTCATAGAGAAGAAAGCCACTTTGTATAATTGAGTCCGATGTAAAAATAACCTGTATTATATAATCTATTACACTATAGAATCGGAGAAGGAGTAGTGATGGAAATTAACCATTGTGCTTTCCGAGTGTACAGGGATGGTTTTAACATGGCGGTATCCCTTTTTACTGAAAAACTTGGGTTCAGGGTACTTCGATAAAAAGATTATGTCTTCTGGATGTGCCAGGGGGAAATCCCGGTTGATATTCAAATTTCCGCCAGCGATACAGAACCGGAGACAAAAAGGCTTGGCATCGATGTCCTGGGAAGGAAAGATCATCGAGAAATATGTGACAACTCCAGATCTCAGATCGCCTTTCTAAGTGAACGGCCAGAGAAAGAACTCAGGCAGTTAGCTGATGAAATAGAGTATATGAGCTGCAAGACAGTTGTTCTTGGATTCTCAGATAAGGAGTTCTTTCTGGATATTCCGGAGGTGTTTGCCGACTGTGTAATTGAAGCGATGACTCCGGAATGCGCTGAATACGATATTATTTAAATTTAATAGTGGTCCTTAAAATTTAATAATCTCACTAGTAGAAGGAGGTGGAAATGACAGCCAAATATTATGATCTGGTGATACGTGGAGGGAATGTAGTGGATGGAACAGGTAATCCATGGTTTACGGAGGATATAGCAATAGCTGACGGAGTAATAAAAAAAGTGGGCTCCGTTAAGAAATCCAGCGAGAAAGTCATAGATGCGAAGGGCTTGTTAGTGTCACCGGGTTTTATTGATTTGCACAACCATGATGACCTAACCATCTTGGCGCTTCCAAGTGCTGAAAGCCACATAATGCAAGGGGTGACTACTTCTGTCGTTGGCAACTGCGGAATAGGTCTTGCGCCACTGACTGTGGGAAGCTTGGACCTTGTCAGGAATTTTACAGCGCCGTTTCGGGTACCAGGGTTCGATTATGAATGGGACTGGAAGACAATGAAAGAGTACTATGACAAGGTAGAGAAAAAAGGGATTACTATTAATCTCGCTCCTATGGTTCCACATGGCATTATTCGTTTCGCTGTGAAAGGGGCTGATTCAAGCGAACCCTCGCAAGAAGAAATGAATAAAATGAAGCAGCTCCTGCAGCAAGGCCTGGAAGATGGAGCCTTTGGTCTATCAAGTTGCCTGATATTCGCGCCCGGAAGCTACTCGAAAACGGAGGAACTCGTTGAACTAGCCAGTGTCCTGAAGAAATACGGGGCGATTTACGCTACCCACATAAGAAACGAAGGCGATAGACTTATAGAGTCCGTGGAAGAGGCAATAAGAGTGGGAGAGTCGAATAATATCCCGGTCGAAATCGCTCATCACAAAGCATCCGGAAGGACAAACTGGGGGAAAGTCAATGGTTCGTTACGTTTGATGGAACAAGCAAGGAAGCGGGGGGTGGAAATAAACTGCGATGTTTATCCATACACGGCTGCAAGTCTTTGGCTGACGTCGATTCTGCCTGTATGGGTTACGCAAGGTGGCAGAGAGATGATGGTAAAACGGCTAACGGACAGCGAAATGAGACTACAAGCAAGAAAAGAAATTGACGAGAACACAATGAGGGGAGAGAATTGGCTAAGAGGCGCTGGATGGGAGGGCATCTTAATAGCCGGGTGTCCTTCAAGAAGAGAATATGAAGGGAAGTCACTTATGGAGATATTAAAAGGAAAGGGAAAGTTCAATGACCTGTACAATGGAATCTTTGACTTATTTATCGAGATTGAAGGACCTGCGACTATAGTTATGTTTGCAATGGATGAGAATGACGTAAGAACCGTGATGAGGAATCCGTTATCAACAATAATATCAGACTCGTGGGTTTCCGCTCCTATTACAGGAGGGAAACCTCATCCAAGAGCATACGGCACCTTCCCGAGGTTTCTAGGGAAGTATGTGAGGGAGGAGAAAATTATGACTATGGAAGAGGCTATAAGGAAGATAACGTCGTTGCCAGCTGGCAAAGTACGGCTGAAAGACAGAGGTATCCTCAAAGAAGGATTCCGAGCTGATATTGTAGTCTTAGACCCGGACAAGATTAAGGAAAAAGCCACGTTCACTGAACCACATCAATACCCGGAAGGAATCCACTATGTCATTGTAAATGGCGAAGTGGTTGTAGAGCATGAGGAACTGACAGGTGTCAGACCAGGTAAAGTGCTGAGGAGGTGAGAGAAATGGCTGGCTTTTGGTAGTATAGGCGTTCAATATGTAGAACTCTAATAATAAACAGAAGCGGGGGTAAGTAATAGGCCTATTGGAAGAGCATTGAAGCCTTAAAAACAGAAACTAAGTAAAACTGATAAAAATGGAAGTTAATCTATCATTTGCCATGTTGCTCACTATCCTGGCTGGATTATCCAACGGGATAGGTAGCACTATTGCCTTCTTCATACATACGCCTAAATATTCCCACATGTCTATCTTGCTTCCAGATACCAACACCATGTCCACGAAGCTGGCAGTGAATACTTCCACCGCCACTAATCTTGATAATTTTCCCCTTTCTTCAATTCGCTCAGCACTTTGACTGATATATCTTTATTACCTCCATTAATACTTACTCCTGCTTTGGACATAAGCTGCTTATTTCACTTCCCTTTCTGCTGTGTAGGTGAATCCCGCCGTCATTTGCACTATTAAAATATTTAATTTTAAAAAATTACTTATTCAGGTTATCTTCCCCCTGGCACCTCGCTACTAGATCACTATCCCTCTTTCCATGTTCAACATAATAATTAAAGCCTCTCAGCCATTCAGGATTTCCATGGGGGCAGTTCAGTACAAAATCGATAAACTTCTCCATTCTGGTAAAGCTGGCTCTGCTTAATACATGCTCCATGCGGCAGGCATCCTGTTCAGCTATCTCAGGACTGATATTCAGAATATCTCTTAGTAAGTGACGTAGTGTCTTGTGGCGCTGGTACACATCCTGAGCTATCCTTGCCCCATCAGCAGTTAGTTCCACATCGCCATATTTTTCATGTAAAACAAGCCCTGCCTCTGATAACTTCATTAAGGCCCAGTCGACACTGGGTTTTTTTACACCCATCATCTTACTAATCGAAGTTACAGTGACAATCTTGTTGCTTTCTTTGAGCAAAGATATCGTCTCGAGATAATCTTCCATACTGGCTGTCTGTTTGTCAGTAATGCTCATCATCGTTGTTATATATAGATAAAGTGTTAGACATCTCTAACTCTTATAAAATATACAGCACGTTAAGATTTTTTGTCAAGCCAGAAGGCATTAACTGGAACTAAGCTGATATTCTGTAATGATAAAATGCACACGTTTGGCTGTGGAAATAAAGCCAAACAATCCGCTAGATTATGACCTGCTCCTGTTACTGTTTTAACATTAGCAAAAGATATATCTGAAGAACATCCACTCAATTTGATATACACAGTGGTATCAATTAATTTCTATGCACCATCATTCTTAAGGCGAGTCGAATGAATCTGAAGGTACCATAAAGAGGAACCTGCCATAAATGATCTAAATATAAAGAGTGTTGGAGGAATTTCGAGAATCCAATAAATTGAGGGTGTAACTTCGTACCACGGACAAGTTGTGCATTGCGCAAATAACAAAACCACTCTTTCATTACAAGTACAATGAATACAGGATAACGGGTTCTAATTGTATTCTCTAAGCGTTCTGTCTTAGAGACTGGCATAGCTCGCATATGCTGGAGAACTCTTGGAGGAATAGAAAGAGATAAAAGATCTTGTAAATAATACATCGTATTTTTTAACGGTAAAATTAGACGGCGTTTACTCGCTTGCGTCATAAGGCGATCCCAATCAAATTCAGATTCTGAGGTTCTTATAATCAACGCAGCATCTGCAACCCAACGAATTGTTGGCACGGAATTTCGCATGGACCCATGGACGCAAGTATGCAGCAACTGGTCCGTTGGATTGAGTGCATATACCGTAAAATCAGGGGAGCTGGTTTGTACAGCTCTGTCCCAGAAGTCCTTATCCGCATTTTTATAACAGCATTCTAATAGTACATGCCAATGAAGGTCCAGTCCTTCACCTCTGTTGTTATTGAATCTACAACCTTTTGTTGAAGATAAATATTCCGCTGTGAATACTTTTGGTAATCTCTGCCACGGTTTCCAGTGTAACTTCCTAAGTATATTTATTGCTGCAGTGACATCCTTCTCGTGGATAAGAACATCAAAATCTTCCATGGGGCGTAGACCATAATCCCTGTAGTGAAGTAATGTTAGTGCTACCCCTTTTAGCACCATTGCCTGGATACCAGTATCGTAAAATCTAACTAAGACATTCGCCATGTTATGCAACAGCATATGGTTTTTATACAAGGTGAATCGATAGACCCCCTTGAATTTGTTCATGAGGTCATCTTCTACACCATGTGCCTGTAAGTTTCGATACAGCAGTGGTATAAGTCTTAGAGAACCTATGTCAAGTTGATCTACATCGGTAGTTGATTTCCACTTACACCATGCATCGAGAGCCTCTTTCCCCTGCAACAGACAAGCTTGTAATAAGAGTTCTTGCTGCCGTGTAGGCCAGAATCCTCCTTTGAAGTTTAGTGTATTCAACTCCCGACGATCTCTCATTGTCAGTAAGCTTATTTATATATGTTCCTTATATAACCTTAGCGAAGTGTCTATACGAGAGAATGGTAATGAGTTTACCCACTATCGTGTATGTTGTATAAGGAACATCATTAGTTCCAGGGCGTAGTGAGTAATTATATACACCCACAATGTTTCAGGAAGTTTTTAATAAAAAGTAGCCAAAGAGAATTTTTCCCACCACGTTATTTCATATATTTGAGTACAAATTCATGACCAGTTGATATGTAAGGTATTTTAATATAGCTGACATCATTCTCGTGAATCACTTCATAGCTATTGAGATTCTGAGTCGATAGTTTTCCCTCTGAGTGTTTGATTTTTAAACAAATATTTTCAATATCCTTTTCTGCATGGATTACCCAGTCTGTAGCATTTTTATGGTGTTTTACACCAGTAATGTTTAATGAATCACGTTGTTTCCACCAATCAACTATTTCTTCACTGGTCATGACATGAGCTCCCGATGCCTTCAGATATTGCAGCACTTCCTCGTATGCTACACTACAGCCAGGGTACTTCTCGAAAGGATGCCACAACAAACCCATGCTACCACTATACTGTTTCACAGTGTCAATTATTTTTCTCATTTCTTGAAGAAATTCCTGTATTCTTCTTGATGCTAAAACCGGTTCTCTCAGACTACTCAGGGGCTCATCTGCAACTGCAAATGGTATTTCAATTAATTTATATCTGACCTGATCTAAAACATCATATACGGCAAATGGAAGACAGATGCTTGCTCTAAAACCGGGTGTTATAGAATATCCGAGAGTCGAGTCATATTCCAGTCCTGCATACTCCTGGGCTTTCCATGTGTCAGGAATACTAAATCTCTGATAATGTTGTCTTAGACCAGTAATTTTCTTGCCAGATATGTCCTCCAATATTCTTTTTTCAGAGGCAAGCTTTGCTCCATTATCATATGAATTATAGCTACCATGCAGGCCGATCATCCAACCTCTTTGGACAATTGTACGAAACAATCGTTTAATCTTGCGACTTTGAACATTGTATGTTCCATAGCATGCGATATCACCTGAATACCTATTTTTAATATTTGCAAGGAAATAAAATGTTGATTTATATCCGAACCTCTCCTCCAAATTAATTACCTCTTCAAGATTCCAATTTGGATTTTTACTGCAGCCAATTGAACGAATAACAATTAAGGACTTATCGAGCAATTCCTTAAATTTTCTACTCAGGAACAGGCTTACTGCTTTTTTAAAATGTGAAAGGGCTTCAAACAAAATCCTTTTATGTTCACTGAGCCAATCTATATCATGAGCCAGAGAAACGACAAATTCTTTGCCATTCGGCCAATACATTTTCTGTAAGAGTGGTAAATCCTTCTTTTTAAAAGCGAAGTTTATTATCTGATTAAGCAATAAAATATACTCATTAACAATAGGGCGACGGATAAAATCTCTTTTATAGGCGAGACTTGACTGGCCTTCAAATCTACCATGTTGATCTTTCTCTACAGAAATTTCCTCCTCTCTAGAGAGGAGATAAAAGGTAGAAGAAATAATATCTTCAGTAATATTAATCGTATATCCCTTCCCAATTCGAATGAGCTTATTCTCCAGGATCGTAGAATAATCATCTATTGTTTGCTGTTCGCTGGAGGGAGGAACATAGGGAATACTCTGATCAGAAAACATAATGACAATCAAGAATCCACCTGATTCTACATAAGTTTTCAACGTATCTGGCTGCCTGGATGACCTGTAGGAAATAATTAAACTATATTTACTTGTATTGATGGTATCCCCAATGACGATTTCGTATGGTACGCCCAGGATTGAAAACAAAGTATCGAACGTGTAAACTGCCCTTTTTATTGTAATATGATTTCCGTTGATGTTTATACCGATCATTTTCTTATCGAATTAAGTATATATTATCGCCACAATTCTTGAAGAGGCAGAGAAGAAGCCTCTATCTTAAACTCTACAACTTCCATTACTTATCCGGGTTGATTTTATTATCAATGCTATTACTTATCACCTAACGGTCAAGTTCCCTGGCTCTTCTGCGGTCTAGCGCTGCTTTTAAGATCTGTGCACGCTGATTAATAAAAGAGCGTTTTGTAATACCTTTATTGTTTTCATGAATGCGTCGTAGTAGAACCAGGTCAGGCAGTATCATTATTTTAAGCCCCGTTTCCTGAGCTCGTAGATACCAGTTCATTTCTGCTCCGACCTTCCATTGGGTCTCAAAGAGCCCAACTCGAAAAAAGGCCTGGCGCTTGATGAGCATGGCAGGGATTACATATCCTGGTATCAAGTCAGTAGAGAAACGTATTCTCTTCTTCGCGATTTCTGTCATCTCAGGGCTAAAGAATTGCTTTACATAACCAGATACGATATCCACATCAGGATGAGCAT
>CAYVML010000082.1:0-7216 GCA_964452475.1 uncultured Dehalococcoidales bacterium | reverse complement strand
CTTTGTCAGGCGGATTTCCAAATTGATATTTTAGTGTTTTGCCAAAATATTCCCTCTTTATCTGTGAGTATTTATTTTTGTCAAATTGCCGAGGCTGACGCAGGAGTTCATAATTGTTTAGGATAAATCGATTAATTGCTCCTAATTTATTCATTACATTAACCTCCCACGTGTTCGAGTTGAGTGTAATAATAATGACCGTCGACCTTCATCAATTAGTCTTGGATAAGAACTAGCTTCTACCCCCTTTATTCGTTTCACTCAAACATCCTGTAAGATTTCATCTTTTGGAGGCATATCAAGGCGGTTTGATATTGCTCCGTGCTTTTCGCATACCAGTTTTCTATCTTACTTCATATACTTTCAGCACTTCATCGCCATAGTGGTTGATGACCTTAATGGCTATCTTGCCGGTCTTTGGCAGGTCAAAGGGACGGCTGACTGTTGAGTAGAGGGATGACCAGACTACCTCATCAATCTCAGCCTTCAGGGCTCTTTTGAGCTTCTCGTAGGGTTCCTCGGCGCCAGTGAAATATGCGTGGCGAACAAAGAAGCTTTCTTCGTTGTAGTCGGTGTCGATGAACCAGCAGGCAATATCATCAGTGGAACCGTTCCTTATCTGGCCTGTGGTAGGATCATAAACATCCACTCCCTTGATTTCAACTGTTACTTTGTCGTCTTTTTGTTTCTTGATATCAACATCTGGCTCACCAAAGACCATGAATAAATTGCCCGCTCCGGTGCTCTTCAGTAATTCATCGCCCATTGATAAATCTGGATTCATCCTGGCTATGAGAACATTCAGATTGCCGTAACGTTTAGCTTCTTCAGACACGTGGGGATCGAAAGCAAAGCCACAAACGATTAAGAGATCAAAGCCCACACCTTTGACAGCTTCTTTAGCTGCTTCTTTAACCAAGTCAGGGCCAACAGTGCCATACTGCGGGCCGATACAGACTGCCACACGGCGTGTCTTGCTGTCCTTATCCGTGTATTCACCGGTAGCTTGTATATGTTCGCTGGCATAAGATTCCAGGCGGTCGAATTTCAGTCTCTGGTTCTTGACCGTATTCTGGACACCAGCTTTTTTAAGGTGCTCCAATATCATCGTCTCAAATTGGGCGGAGTCAGCGTCCTGATGTGCAGATTTTTCTGTTGCTGGGCGTTCTTCGTCAAGTGAGATAAAGCGGTGAGGTGATAGACTTTCCACGGTAAAAGGGCCGGTTACTCTAATCCGTTTCTTATCTTCATAAGGATGGTCATAAAGAGTTTCACTTTCCGCGTAGCGGGCAATCGCAGTGTTTATCTCCTTACGAGTCATACCTTCTTTGATATCCGGGTTGTTAGCGATGGTTTTAAGTGTTACATGTGGTACACGTTGGTAGATAAATCCTTTTCGGATGTCTCCGCCGGTTTTGTAATCTGGAGAAGTACAACCAGTAAGCTCGGATTCTTTATTAATCCCTTCCGGGGAGTCTGCCATCAGGTAGTAGGGGAAGCGGGCAGCCATTAGGCGGGTACGTGCCAGCGCTAGAGCTACTCGGCTGGTATCGATGGTTATCCAGCGACGGCCCCACTGTTCCGCCACGTAGGCGGTGGTGCCACTACCGCAGGTGGGGTCAAGCACCAAATCTCCAGGGTCAGTAGTCATTAATAAGCATCGCTGAACTACTTTGGTCATAGTCTGAACAACATATGCCTTATCTGATGCTCCAGATGTATCAGTCCAAAAGTTATGTACCTGCATGACTGGGTAATCATCATAATACAATTTGTAGCGTAGATTTGAAGTTTCAACTCCGACTCGATTTGCAGCTATTAATTTGTTCATTCCTTCTTCGGTCGTAGCCCAACATCCTCCTTGAGGTGGAGGATAAGTTTTACCTTGATATGTAATATTGAAATAGCCTCCCTTAAATACACCAGATGGTTTAAGTGAGGCATGTGTATATACTTTGCTACCTCTAGGGAGAAGGCTATGATCATACCATTCTTCCGATGCCATAGTCCGGGTACTGCCATCAACTAATTCAACAAGATTCCATCTCGAAGCACCTTGTACGTCTTTTTCCGTAAAGAGAGGTCGATATTTCGTAACATCACTATTTTTTGCATACCACAGAATATAATCTACCATTCCCTCAATATACCTTGCTCCAAAAGGCATGTTTTTTTTTCTAAAAGTTATTAATCCAATGAAATTCTCACTGCCAAACACCTCATCCATAAGACAGCGTACTAGATGAATGTTTTCGTCACCAATCTGTACAAAGACACTGCCGGTTTCGGTGAGTAGGTCGCGAGCAGTCATCAGCCGGTCTCGCAGGTAAGCAAGATAGGAATGAATACCAAGCTTCCAAGTATCCCGGAAAGCCTTTATTTGCTCCGGCTGGCGTGTGGCGTGTTCAACTTTACCGTCTCGAACACTATTTGAGCGCGTACTTACTTGCCAGTTGGAACCAAACTCGATTCCGTACGGTGGGTCTATGTAAATCATCTGCACCAGGCCCTTAAGCCCTTCCTTCTCCGCTAGAGAGGTTATCACTAGTAGTGAATCACCCAGAATCATACGGTTTGACCAGTTCTGCTCATGTTGGTAGAACTCTACTAGTTCCTCAAACTTAATGCCGTTAAAATCGGCAAACAGGTCAAGCTGGGCTGGTTTGCCCTTATTTTCCTGAGCACGCAGGTCTTCGATGATATGCTTGGGGTGAATCTTTTCTTGGATATAGACGGGCACAGCGGGGACTGCTAAGCCTTGTGAATCCTGTTCTTCCTTGCCTCTCCAGACCAGTTGCGGGTCAAGTGAAGGGTCACGGGGATAAAGCATGGTTTTAGGCTTATTCTCGTCCTCAATCACAAAGTCACGCAGTTCCTCGGTGGGAATATTAGTGCGTCGGTCTTTATGTACTGTCGTTTCAATCGGTGTTGAAGATTTACTTTTTGCGGTAGGCATGGCTCAATCACCTCTCGGTTTCAAATCCAGAATAGTTACATGTGGTACATCGCCAGACATATTTACCATCCGATAATTCATGTACTCCATGCAGAGTATTACACCCACAACCAGGGCAAGTCTTCCCTTTACCCGAACCGACATTAACTATTTCATCTTTTATTCCCCATCCAATAAATCCACATTCCTCATTAGAACATTCATAAACGCTATCATTTGGTTGAAGAGTGCTCTTGCCACATAATGGACATCTCAGTCCTTTTGCCATTTCTATTCTCCTTGTTTATTTTTAGAAATTCGAAACCTATTTCATCTGTCCTAACAATTTACCGTTAGCCCGTATTAAGTCACATCGAACCATCCCGATATTGGGTTTTTTAATCGGAACTCTCATCTGGTTTTTATACCATGAGGAAGAAACTTCAAAAAGAGAAAAGGTGCCATCCGACTCTTGAAGAGCTGCTACGACCGACTGAATACGATTTAGTATAGGTAATGTCACACCAATCAAGGTATTATAGTTCCTAGCGGATTTTATTGAGATACTTTTCCCCTTCCAGTTTGCTTCATTGCTGTTTTTATTCCCAACTAAAGTTGCGACCAGGTGTTTTGCTACTTTCTGAGCCATCACGTGACCCCAGGCATTCGCAGCTGCTCCACTTATTTGGTCTTGCGGCATATTTTTATCTCCTTTTTAATGAAGACTTAGTGTACCCTCCGATTTTGCTTTTAAGAAAGCTCTTATAGTATTCTTGGCATCCCAGGGGTCGCTGATTTCAATAAAAGCCCACTGCCCAAATTCGCCGTGGTTATTTACCGCTGGTACCCACAGGTTACGAGCGGCGGCAACCTTGGCTGCCTTCTCTCTTTTCTTTTCACCGGTGACTTCCACAATCAGGTTTACCTGGTCTCCATTCTGTTTTCTTAGCCGGACAATGAAATCCGGGTAGTATTTCTTCTCGTCGCCATCAATTACGTAAGGTATGGTAAATTCCAATCCCTGATTTTTGACGTAGCAGACTACCTTGTCCATCTCTTCCAGGGCCTGCGCCATTTTCTGTTCCCATGATTGGGTATCAGCTACCACGTGGGAAATGTGGCACTTGTTCGGGTCTGCAGGATAGACAGCCCGCGTGGTGTCAAAGTCAACATATCTTGTAGAGCCGATAACATCATAGGGGCGTAGGATTGGTTTCAATCTAACCTGACCTGCTTTGGCACCAGCTATTGAGGTATAGATGCGTTCGGCGGCAAAATGAGCGTTTTCTGTAATGAGTAGCATCTGGATAAAAGCATTGTCTTTAATGGTGACGCACCTAAACATCCACTGGCGGGCAATATTAACCAGTTGCGGGAATAACCAGGGTTTGACATTACCGTCAGCATCGTTGAAATACTTATCCAGTACTGTCCGGGCAAGGTGAAATACCACTTCCTGTGCGCGCTTCTGACCCAGGATATATCTCAACTGGTGAATAGTGGTTTCCCCAACGATAGGAGCATTCAAGGTTCTGTTGGGTGTAGTTTCGGTGGATAGCACCATCATGGCATCCTCGGTAAAGACGGCTTCTAATTTTTCCGGCGGCAAGTCATATTTATAGCCAATGACACGCGGAAAAGTAATTTCACAGGCGATTCTATCATCCAGCGCCCTGACACGGGTGATGGGGCGTGGGGGTTTAATATCATTGTTCTGGCCTGCACAAGGAATAAATGAGAATGGGACGCCATAAACCTCAGCATATTCCGCTTCAAACTTGTCTCCATTTGTAGGCTCATAGCTCCGGCGGCGCAAGGCGCGTCCCACTACCTGCTCACAGAGTAATTGAGTGCTAAAAGCACGGACTCCCATAATGTGGGTCACAGTTTGAGCATCCCACCCCTCTGTCAGCATTGATACGGACACCACGCACCTGACGGTTTCACCTAATTTCCCGGCTTTACCCACGGTATTCATTACTTCCCGCAAGAGGTCTTCATCAGTTAGCTTCTCGGTACCACGTCCAGGGAATCTCTTTTTGTAATCACTCTTGAATTCCTCAATGGCAACCTCAGCCATTTTCTTGAATTCTTTACTCATGGCTTCGCCGGATTCGAGCTGCGCACTGTCAATGAGAATGGTGTTGGGAATGGGTAGCCATTGGCCATAAGAGTTATCGTTACGGAAGATACCTAAATTGCCGGGCACGACCACCGAATTACCCTCTGGTAGAGTTTTCTCATAGCCTGAAATCCAGTCATAGACCAGCTTAGAAACATTGGTATTATTACAAACAACGATAAACACTGGTGGTGTAGCGCCGCTAGCTCTTGCTTCAGTGTTTTGCTCCCATTGGCGGTAGTACTTTTCATAGTTACCGTACAAGCTAAGCAGGGCGCCTTCAAGCTCTTTGGGTGGTTTGAGGTCACCTGTGGCGCTTTCGTCCCTGGTGCCTCTGCCCTTTTTAGGCAGGTGGTCACGAATGCGTAACCAAATGTCGCGATATGTGGGCATTTCTCCCTGCATAGAATCGTCAGCGACCGGGACACGCGGCACCTTCACTATACCACACTCTATGGCATCGATAAGTGAGAAATCAGAGACCACCCAGGGGAATAGTGTTCCTTCATAATATCCTGAACCGCGTAAAAAGAACGGCGTAGCGGATAAGTCGTAAATTACCTTTATGCCGATTTTCTTCTTGACAGCTTCCAGCCCGGAAATCCAGACACGGGCTTCTTCCTCACGCTTTTCCGACTCGCGGCGGTCATCGCCGGTTAGCTTCATTTCTTCCGTCTCTACCTTATGGCGGTAACAGTGATGCGCTTCATCGTTAATTACGATGATATTTTTCTTACTGCCTAATTCGCGGCATACTCTCCTTACCACCTGGTCTGGCGTTTCGGTAAGTGAACTTGATTGACCGTCAGACAGAATATACTTAGTAAGTTTACCGACTTTAACTAGCTCTCGCAGCTTAAAAGTGTGAAAGTTGGTGATGATAATCTTGGCTTTACCTAAATCCGCCATCTGCGATAAAGAGACGATATCTCTCTGTTGGTAGTAGTTTTGCGGGTCATTTGGGTATAAGACTCTTAAACGGTCACGAATAGTTATGCCAGGTGTCACTATAAGGAAAGCATCGGTAAATCTGCCGTCCTGAGGATTAACGATTTTATTTAAGACCTGCCAGGCAATAAGCATCGCCATAACCACAGTCTTGCCGCTGCCTGTTGCCATCTTGAAAGCAATACGGTATAGGCCGGGGTTATTATCTTCGTTGAATCCCCTGATGCTGTTCTCTATCCAGTTATCGCCGTACTTGTTAGCAACTTCAGCTAGATAAATAGCAGTCTCCATTGCTTCTATCTGGCAAAAGAAAAGTTTGCGTTCCCTGTCAGGGTTAGTCCAGTATTCAAGCAATTGACGGGATGTATTTGTAATACTGGCATAATTTCCTTTGCGCCATATGGACACTCTTTCTCTGACACGGTTGATAAACTTGTTTTCTTCTACTCTGTCCTGAGTCCACTCCGTATCAAGTACAAGCTGTTTCCCTCCAGATTTCTTCCTAGGTTTGGCAATTGGCACGAAGTAGGAACTTATGCGCCTGGATTCAACTACTTCGTCCGTGATACCATCATCGGAAAACTTGAAATGTTTAGTGGGTTCTTTGAATGGGGGATTTAAGATGGGGTTCTCTATAACTACTTGCGGCATATTTTTACCTGAGAGATGATGTTAACAACTGTAGTCAAGCACATCAATCTTAAACTCATATCATCTGCGCTCTTAATTCCAGAACCAAGTCCTCTTGGACATCTCGATTATATACCCCTTTGTAGATTGTTAACAAGACATTGTGCTGGCTGACCACATGGGTAACACTGGACTGCGGATTTTAGCAAGTAGTTTTTCAATATACTCTATGGGAGTGAGATAAGCAAGGGATTGATGTGGACGGTTAAAGTTATACTCAATAAGCCATTCGGTTAGGCCAGGATTTAACTCTTCAGGCTCTAAGGATAGATTACAGTTATAGAGCCATTCATACTCCAGAGTCTGGTTAAACCTCTCTATCTCAGGGTTATCCTTGGGGGTTTTGACTCTGGAGAAGAATCTTTGTATAGCTAATTTACTGGTAGCCTTTTCAAATTCACAGGCAAACTCACTACCATTATCCGTCTGTAAGTTTTCTATGGGTTGACCAACAAGATAGCGGAGTCGATAAAGAAAATCTGCTGCAGACCTTGAGCTCTTATTTTTGTACATCCTGGCAT
>CAYVML010000081.1:0-7216 GCA_964452475.1 uncultured Dehalococcoidales bacterium | reverse complement strand
TCCATACTATAAGAGATACGGGTGATAACATCTTCGCCACAACTTATCTGGGGGTTCATGATGCCCCTGGAAGCCATCGTCTTGCCATTATGCAAATCAATAAGATAGGCAGCAATCTTGGTGGTACCCAGATCGACAGCTAATCCTAATTGTCGACTGTTGATCTCCCGTAAAGCTATCACTTCCTCGCCCCGTACTACTGCCATTGTTTCCCAGTTCCATGACCGTAGTTGAGATGAAGCTTTACGAAGAACATCTAAATCGATAGCATTGCAATGCACATGGTGTTGATGACTTAGCGCCTCCAGCACACGCTCTGTATCACCCTGTAAGTCTGTAAGAGATGGAGCTAACAGTTTTAGATGATAAGTAGTTGTAGAAGGGTCAAGCTCAACAGGAATATCTTTTCCATTCACCTGAGTTCGCTGAGGGCTGCTCATTGACTCAGGTGGCACCCTCAATTTACAATCACTGGTAGGGTAGGTCTGACACGCCAGACGATAATCCTGTCGTAATTCCTGAAGGGTAAGCTTTTCCCTTTCTATAGATGTCAGTGCTGAACAACTCCCATCAATGAGCTGTATCTTACATCCACCACACTTGCCATGACCTCCACAGATGCTTATAAGTCCCACACCCAACTGTTGTGCACACTGAAGTAGAGTTTTACCTGTAGAGCACTTACCACGCCGACCTATTGGTTCAAATTCTATCTGAAAGGATTTCACATTTATATTTACACCTTGCCCTTTTGAACTAATGTCCTATTTCTTTACCACATCAACTGCAGGTGGGTAGAAGGAGATACAAACAATTCCACGGCTGTTATTATATCGTAGGAAAGTACTCTATGGCTATATGCCCTTCATATTTATGTACAACTTCAATATATTGGTATTCTATCAATATATTGGATTAACCCCCAGAATATTTTTCTGAGGGCTAATTCCACAAGAAGATATATATATGCTAGAGCAGTTATCCTTCCACTCTCATCCGAGCGCCTCAGGAAAATACTGTAAGGTGGCGTCGGGAATCACTGCTACCTTTGCTTTATCGCCATAGCTTTGCTTTAGTTGCTGGATAACCTCCGCCCATGACCTTGCCCAAGTTATGAGTTCATATGGAGCCACCCAGTCAGCTCCAGTTCTATCAGGGTACGGAGTCATTATAAGCAGTTTTTTAGTTCGATCTGGTAGACTAGTTTTAGGAAGCCAGGCCCTTCCACCAAAATTTTTACCAAAGCTTCTCCCCCAGTAATGAGTAATTTGTCCTTCCGGTGTAATGGCTATAATTACCATTTCTCCACCCTTGTTAGTTAGAAGCGGTGATGCTATCCCTGGAGCAAGAGCCATCTCATTTGCTTTACCATAGCAGTTAGCAATAACAATATCAGCATCGCTAACCATATCAGTAGCGTAATGTTCCCTGGCTAATTTCACTCCCTCTGCATATTCTCTGACAACATCTCCTACAAGAAGTGCAGTGATCTCTCTTTTTAGATTGAGTAGTGCATCTATTTTTATATCAAGCCCTGCCATCTTAGCTGCCTCATCCATATCCTGTCTAACAATATTACCTTCATATTTTCCTAGTCCAACAGTTGGAGACTTATTAAGTCTTGAATGGTTAATATCTATGGTTTCTATAGATGCAACACCCGGGATAATTATCTTACTACCACCACCAAAACCATACGGGTGCGGAACTATGCCACCGATTCCTATTTTTAAGTCGCATGACATGAATTCACTATTAATAGATACTGGTGTACCATGGCTGGTTACTCCAAGAGGGGTACAATTTTCATATGGATTATGGTTATACACTAAAAACCTGCCAGTGATTTCATCGCCTAGTTTCTTTCTAAAGCCAATACCATCCATACACCCATGTGCACCCATAGCAGCTATGAAACGAATATTATCATCAGGAATGCCGGCAGCAGCAAGTTGTTCCAGTACATAAGGTACCAGTATCTTAGTTGGAGTTGGCCTGGTCAAATCATCAAAAAGAATAGCTACTTCTTTCTTCCCTTTTGCAAGCTCTCCAATAGTTTTACTTCCGATAGGGTGATTAAAAGCTGTTCTTATCTCCTTATCTGAAAGCGCAGTCGCTTCCGCCCCATTCATTGTACATACATTTACCTCCCAGCTTTCAGGAAACTCAAGCTTATATTCTTCATCGCCATACCAAGCCAATATGGGTACTATTGCATTTTTATTATTTGCCACTAATCATCTCCAGTTTTATTTTATTTTTACCATTACTTTATCATCAAATTTGGCAGCCATAGAATTATCTGTGGGAAGGCGATACATAAAAGAAGTCCAACTACTATTAGTCCAACAAACGGAATAACTCCACGTATTATATGGCTTATTTCTATGCCCCACTCTGGTTTTTTTGCACCCTCAAGGTAAAAGATTGCATAGGCAAAGGGTGGAGTCATGAAGGACATTTGAAGGTTAACGCAAACCATTATAGCAAACCATAATTTGTCAAATCCCAGAATAGGAACTATAGGTGTGATTATGGGAATCATAATAAATATTATACCCAGCCAATCGATAAACATACCTAACATGAATATTATGAACATGATCATCACGAAAGCACCCCAATGCCCAAAAGGTGTCGCCAGGACAAAATTGGCTACCACGTCCCCACATCCTGATGCTAAAAATATACCGGTAAACATTGAAGCAGACCCACCTATCAAGAAAGCCATAGAAGTTATAATAATTCCATCACTTGCTACTTCTTTTATTACTCTCCAGTCAAGCTGCCGATATGCTGCAGCCATAAGAGTAGCTACAAAAAAACCTACAGCCGCTGCTTCAGTTGGAGTAGCAACACCTAAAAATATGCTGCCAAGAACAGATGATATTAGCAAAACCATAGGTACAAAAGAAGTAAAAAGCGTAATAAGCTTCTTACTAAATGGTATTTCCTTTCGCTGTTCAGCAGGCATTGACGGAGCTACTTCAGGCTTTAAAAAGCTCCATATTAAAATAAAGATAATATACAAGGCTGAAAGCATTAGGCCCGGCATAATGGCTCCCATGAAAAGCTGTCCTACTGATATGTTAGCCATAGGACCGTAAAATACCAACATTACACTTGGAGGAATGAGAATACCTAACGTCCCACCTGCGCAGGTCGCTCCACAAGCTAATTCCCTCTTATATCCATGTTCAAGCATGGTAGGAAGGGCTACAAGTGCTAATGCAGTTACAGATGCTGCAATAACTCCAACACAAGCGGCTAAAGCAGTTCCAAGCAAAACTGTAGCTACAGCCAGGCCGCCTCGAGACCCTCCAAGCCACAGATATAATGTGTCGAAAACCTTTGTAGCTACTCCAGACCGCTCTATCATTAACCCCATACCAATAAATAAGGGGGCTGCTAGAATTATATAATTTGATATCAGACCATAGAATTGAGTATAGAGAAGAGCAATGGACTGTGGACCCCAGGTAAGTAAACCTGTAAGACATGCCATGCCAGCAAGACTGAAAGCCAATGGGAAACCAAGTAAGATCGCTATTAACAAGCCACTAAACATAAATATAGTTATAGCTAAAGGAGACATTTCAATCATAACAACACTCCACAATTACTATTTTCGATATATCTTATGAAAATAGCGGTTATAAGTTTTCATTCTTCAATAAAAAATAGATGGCTCTTATAAATACAGCTAATCCTTGTATTAGGAGTAACGTAAATCCAATAGCTATGATAGTCCTGTATGGGTAAAGCGGCGGGTACCAAAATCCATAAGAGCCTTTCTCTAATATCGACCATGCCTGTATTGCCCTTATCCACGAGTATCTGGTGATTAAAAATATCGGTGGGAAAAATAGGATTCCCATGAGTATTATATTAATTAGCGATTTTGTTCTTATAGGAAACAATCTGCTTATGATATCAATACTAACGTGTCTATTAATTTGAAGTGTATATGCTGCTCCCATAACACATATCGTGCCACCGATCATATAACTTATATGAAAAGACCAAGCTGTAGGAGCTCTAAATATATATCTCAATACTACGTCATATACAATGATAATCATTAACACATAGAGCAACCAACGTATATAGGTTGCTAACCAAGCATTAATATGATTAATCGCTCCCACAACATTTTCCAGAACACCACGAATAGCATTTGTTCTCAAAATATTCCCTCCTGCTATCAGAACTACAGATAACCACCGTTATTACCAACATAACGGTGGCTATCTGTATAAAACTATCTACTTAAACTTTATTATCAAGTTTATTTTTTATTCTGTGACCCACCCTGTAATACGAGTCTGACATGCTCCATAAAGCTTCTTGAATTCTTTTTGCGAGTTAAAAATTTTGTCAAAGAGTGGATCTTCCGCACAATATCTTGCATATACTGGTACTGAAGCTTCAAGGATACCTCTTTGAACGTCTTCGGGGAGATCATAAATTTCTACGCCATAGTCAAGCATCATTTGATAGGCGACGCCATCCTGATAGTTCCCATACATAAGACTTGCCATACAGGTTGCGTCTGATGCTGCTCTAATTATTGCCTGATACTCCGGTGAAAGCGCTTCCCATGAATCCGTACACACATTCAAGCTTTGCAAAGTGCATGTTTGATGAATCCCGGGCATCATATATACTGCATCTAGTTCCTGATAGGCATAATCCCAATCCAGCTTTGGTGTGCTGAACTCGAAAGCATCTATGGTACCTCGCATAAATGCTTCATAAAGTTCTCCTGCTGGGATCTGCACTACTGCAGCACCTAACTCCTCTGATAGTATCTCTCCCCATATTGAGGCTGTTCGAAACTTCATCCCTTTAAATTGATCGAGCGAAGTAATGCGTTCTTTAAACCATCCGAACCCTTCAGCAGAGTTTGGAGCCATTGGTCCAACTATCTTCACGTTATAATTCTTTCTATCAATTACCTCCTGCTCCATTTCGTTGCCACCACCTTCGTAGAGCCAGGCCAGGAGTTCATAGACATTGAGACCACCTGGATAACCTACAAACAAACGGCTGACAGAGCCAAAAACACCTGCGGCGGCTGATGGACCACATTCGTAGGCGTCAAGGTAACCTTCATTTAAGGCATCATATTCCTCATACATTGGGCAAATAGCTCCACCGGCATAAACTTCAACCTGGAAATTGCCGTCGGTCATATCAGATACTCGCTGGGCAAAATCTTCCATCACCACGTAGAGTGTAGTTCCGGCAGCCCAGGGCCCGGTCAGACGCCATTTTACTACTTCCTGCTCAGGAGCAGGTGTCGGCGTTGGTGTTGGCGTTGGTGTTGGTATTGGTGTTGGTGTTGGTGTTGGTGTTGGTTCTGCCTTGGGGGCACAACCAGCCACTACCAGGGCAAAAATACTAACTATCACTACTAATAATATTGCTATCTTTGATTTCATTTTCCTTTCCTTCCTTTTTATTTGGACATAATGTTAATAAATATCTCACATAGCACCACCTCCAACTATAGTATTAAATAAGTATCCCACATAGTACCACATCCAACTGTAGCATTAAATAAGTATAACCAGCAATAACTATGCAACCATTATATACCCACAGGTGTTAGCTATGTATCTCAGACTCCGCAGTATTTCTATTTGGGGACCACATAAAACATAGCACTTTCCGTGATTTTATTAATACCACATTCATTAGCTTTGCCTCTGCCTTTAGATCATTATTGGCAGTGAACCATATTTATCTATAAGCTCAGCAATTCGACTAACCCGTTTTAAGGTGCCGTCGAAGGGCAAATTATCGCCCATGCCTGCTATATAATGATCCCCAGGAGCTATTTCTTTGAGCATGTTGATTACATAATTATCAAACTCTTCATCATTATACGTAGGCTCAAAAAGTGTAGAGGGGATCCCTCCCCATACCGTAGCTTTATCTCCCAGTGCTTTTCTCAACTCCGCAGTGGTAACCTGCGTCATCGGATAAGGACTCCAGGCCTCAAAAACGTCTATGTTGGTATCCAATAAAAACGGTATCAGCCGTTTATTTTCACCATCTATATGGCTAACGGTAAACCTTCCATGGGCATGAAGGAATTCTGTTATCTCCTGAAACCAGGGAATAAAATATTTTTTAAACACCGGGGTATGTATATCATCACTCCAGTTTCCGCATACTCGTATAAGTTCCAGGTCAGTAGTATCCACTATCAACTTGTACTGCTTCCTTCGAAGAACTGCTACCAACTCAATAAGCTCCTCGACATCTTCAGGATGGTCATTCAGTTCATAGAAGAAGCGTTCATAACCCATTAGTACTCTCATGACATGTTGTGCTGGACAATATCGCGTCGCTGCCATCATCACGCCATCCTCCCCAATCTCATCACGTGCTATAACGTACTGTTCAGAGTTCTCAACAGGTACAGTATTTTCTATTAAGTATTTAATTGCAGGATAATCTTCTTTGCTCTTAAAGAGCTTCTCTGTTTCATATCCAACGTGAGCTCCTTCATAAGAATTCAATACTACTTTTCTTTGAATAGTGCCCATCGGAGTAACAAACTTCGTTGTTGTACAGGGACCCTCCACTTCCTCAATCACCTCCACTCCCGGATACTTCTCTTTAAGTACATGATGAAAGAGGTGTTCAAAACCCACACCTAAATCCTTGAGAATTTCCACTTCACTCCATCCCCTATACTTTCTAGGTAAAGTGTCATGGGCTGAGTTGTAGTTATACCACAGGTCTATTCGGACTCCCAGAGGAACCTTACTTAAACGTTCGCCCCGGATTGTTGCCAACATCTCCTGTTTATGAGTTATCGCCATTCTCTGATTACTTCCTCCCTTTCATTAGCTCTTTACATATAGAAATCGCTTCACTTCCATAATGAATGTAAATAGTGCCACTCACCAAGCTATAAGAATAACTTATATTGCCCAACAAACAAACGTTATCGCCTATCTTTACTTTAGCATCCGCCTTACAAACCTACCACCAGAGTTACTTATATTTACTATTGTTCAGTATCTTCTAACCCCAAAGAACTACAATATAACTCACTAGGGCCTATTCTGTATGCTGTCCTCCCTGGTTCTTTATTATCTAACAGGTTTTTATTTACTAATAGGAAGGGAACCGTATTTATCTATTAATTCCACTACTCGCCCCACTCGCTCTATATCGCCATCGAATGGCACATTATCTC
>CAYVML010000080.1:0-7421 GCA_964452475.1 uncultured Dehalococcoidales bacterium | reverse complement strand
CATCATGGACTTTTCCATCTTGGGGACTTTTTTAATATCTTCGAATGTCTTGATATCACCCGGCTCCATGCCGGCATCGCTGTAGAGCTTGTGGTAGAACCTGGAATGTTCGTAGGCCCAGGTAAAAATCTCCTTAAATTTTTAGGCACAATTTGGGCCCAAATGAAGATTTTGCGATTTTATAAAGTGCTGTTATTACTGGACATATAAAACAATAACGTAATATGTTCGAATCCTACCCGAGGAGCCAGATAGAGAATAATTTACCTTCGGTAGAACAACAGTTAATTTATTTACTCTATAGTTCTTCAATAAAACTACAGTGTTAGTGATGGTATAGTGATAATGTTCGTGAACGATAAATTTAAATATTTATAGCTCACAATGATAGAGACTAAACATAAATAAGAGGAGAAAGAGACCAGATTGTCTTGTGCTTGCTCCTCTTATTACGGATATTCAGGAATCGTATATTTTTCTACCCTACGCTGTTTATACCAGGAGTTTCTTTAAGCCCTCTCCATTCACTTTACACCAGTCATAGATGACCCTAAGATCCCAACCAACACAAAAATGGCGAACTCCCATTTCTATCCATGGCTTGGCTTGTTCAAAATTACCAATTTCAACCCTGGGATGTATGCCTTTCTTAAGAGCTTTTTCTATCATATCACGCTGTGCTTTTTGCACGTCAGGATCTCTACCTTTACCCGGCTTACCAATGCTGATGGAGTAATCTCCAGGCCCAAATTGAACCATGTCAAGGCCCTTTATAGATAAGATCTCATCTATTTGCTCCATTGCTTCCGCTTTTTCTATCATTAGGGCAATGACTACATCATCCATAGCATTAGCCCAGGCTTCGCTGCAAGGTTCTACCACATAGCCAACATTTCTGCGCATTCCACAACCATGTATGCCGCCAGATTTAGGACTTTCAGGTTTAACAGCACTTATGCAAGCTTTAACTTCTTCTACCGATCTGCAATCAGTGAATAGTACACTCTCAATACCTGCATCTATTGACCTGGTGGCTATGAATATTCTCGGTTCTTGCTCTACTTTCATCATAGAGGACATGTGAGGGAACAAGTCTACAGCCCTAGAAAAGTTGGCTAAATCCTTAAGGTCCCAATCAGCATATTCTCCAACTAACTCAATATAGTCAAAAGCTCCGGAATATCCAATTACTTCAGCGATGCTTGGTGATACTTCATCCATATGAGTACCAACAGTGGGTTTACCTGTATTTAAAAATTCTCGAAATTTGTTCTTATGCATTTTACCCCCTTATGATTTATATTTTTAGTATAGTAATTATAACAGTGACTTGTACATTTGCACAGTCTTGTCAGGCTGAAGATTTAAAATATCGATGAATAAGCCCTAATCTGGATAATTCGCTCACCACTAGTTATATCACTCAATGATTCATTTAAAGGAATCTTTGTATATCTTAACAATTGCAGCGGCATCAATAACGCTGGGATTAGCTTTTAATTGAGGAGCCGAATTTTGGGCACAGTCTTTGGCAATCGAATCCAGCTCATTATAATTGACACCCAAGCCTTGGAGGCTGAGTTTCATACCGATATTTTCCAGCCATTTTTCAGTAGCTACAGCCATATCTTCATTACTAAAAGCATTTAACCCTAAAAACTGGAATCTATCAGGACAGGCAGAAAAAGTATGTTTTATCCAGGCAGGAAGCAGGGCTGCTTGGGCATCTCCATGTGCGATATCATATTTCCCACTTATTGAAAAGCCGACTGGATGCAGTGGTAAAGAACCAACACCTCCTCCTAAAAACATGGATGGAGAACAAGCCATTGTACTGGCCCAAGCTAACATAGTACGGGCTTTAATATCACCAGGCTTATTAAGTACCTCTGGCAAATAGTCCACTACCGTTTTCAATAAAGTTCCATAAAGGCTGTTTGTTATGGATGATAAACTAGGTGCACTAATATATTTCTCGACCAAGTGAGAAAAAATATCAACTCCTCCCTGGGCAGTGGGTTTCCTTGGTACGGTCACTGTTAATTCAGGATCTATGATGGAAACATTTGAGAGAAATGCTGAACTGACTAGCACTCTCTTCTCGCGTGTCTCCAAGTTACTAATCACTGATGCCATATCTTGTTCAGATCCACTGGCAGCAACAGTTGATGCCAGCATAAGTGGCAGAGGCTTACTTTCCGGTTCGATAACTGTTACAGCTCCTTTGGTATATTTCCAGATAGGTCTATTGTACATGTTAGCCAGTGTCAAGCTCTTAGCAGTATCCATAACACTACCACCACCTAATCCTATAACAAGGTCTAATTCTTGCTGGCGGATTAGTTCGATTCCATCTTCTATAGTTGAGACGCGAGGATTTGGTACTACTTTATCAAATACGAATACCTGTAACCCATTGGTCTTGAGGTCATTGACTGCTCGGTCCAGTAAACCTGTATTCCTTGCACTGTGTGAGCCTGTTACCAGTATTGCTTTCTTACCAAGTTTACCAGCTTCTTTCCCCAGATTTGTAATGCTTCCTACTCCAAAGATTATCTTTGTCGGGAAAGAAAATGTAGTAACCATCTACTACCTCCTTAACTTTGTGATTCAGAACAACATTAACAGCTATTGCGCTGCTGAAGCAACTCTTGAGAATGACAAATAGGCTGATAAGTAATAGTATCAAAGACTGGATTGCTGTGATATTGGCGCAAGCCGTATAATCGATAAAGAAAAACCTGTTACGTTATATATATAAAATAGATAAGTATAAATTGAGCATAAGAAATCCAATATTTCAATTGTTGGATGTTAGCCATTTTAGGATTAGCGGTAACTTTGGTAGAATATTTATATACAAAGAGATAAAAATGCAGTATAAAAAATTGAGTAATACCATTGGGATCAGTGAGATTTGGATATAATTATTAAAAAGACAAAATTATCAATAATACAAGGGGATATCACCAACCAGTCTACAGATGCCATAGTCAATGCAGCCAATTCCGGATTGATGGGTGGTGGAGGTGTGGATGGAGCTATACATAAAATGGGTGGACCAGCTATTTTAGAAGAATGTAAAGGAATTGTTGGTAAGCAAGGAAAGCTGCCTACTGGTAAAGCAGTTATCACTACAGGAGGGAACCTTAAAGCACGTTATGTAATACATACGGTAGGTCCTGTATGGCATGGAGGGAAAAATAAAGAAGCAACTCTACTGGCTAATGCATATCGTGAATGTCTTAATATCGCCTCCCAGAAAAATATAAATAGTATTTCTTTTCCTTCTATAAGCACAGGGGTATTTGGTTACCCTGTAGAGAAAGCTTCCCGAGTAGCCCTAAATACTATAATCCATTTCATTCGTGAAAAAGATACTTTTATTAAAGAGATAGTAATCGTTCTTTTTGATTCGGCAACTTACAAGTGCTATTCCAGTGAAGTCAAGAATTTATCAACACAATCCTATTAATTTAAGAATAATACAAATCTGACGTTATAAAGTAAATACTATCGTCTTTAAATATACAATATGTAGTTAGAGGCAGTCTGACTTTTCAGAAGTTTTGAGCACTTTATACTGCTGTACTATAATAGCTATACTATATTAAAGTGAATTTAGACAAATAATCATGTCGACGATGTTAAAAAAACTGGATTTAATTCAGAAACGCTATGTAGAGATAAATAAAATTTTATCACAGCCAGGCTTGATCAATGACCTTAAACAACTACAAGAACTTGGTAAAGAGCATTCAGAGCTAGAAGGGGTTGTTTATATATACAACAAATATAAAGCCAGTTCCGAACAATTGAAAGAAATGAAAAAGTTCCTTGATGAAACCAACGATCCTGATATGGCAACATTGATTAGACAGGAAATTGATCAATTGCAGCAACAGCAGGAGGAACAACTTCAAAGATTAAGGATTTTATTATTGCCTAAAAATCCTTATGCTAATAAAGATGTCATCGTTGAGATAAGAGCTGGAACAGGAGGCGAAGAGGCAAGCCTATTCGCTGCTGATTTATTTCGCATGTACAGTCGTTATGCACAGAATAAAAACTGGAAAGTAAATCTTCTGAATAGTAATCCGATAGGAATTGGAGGTTTTAGAGAGGTAATCTTCGAAGTAAAGGGAAAGGGAGCTTATAGCCAACTGAAATATGAACGCGGCGTACATCGTGTACAAAGGGTTCCTACAACCGAAGCATCAGGGCGGATACATACCTCCACTGCAACTGTCGCAGTTCTACCTACGGTTGAAGAAATAGAACTGAATATAAGCCCTGATGATATAAAGATGGATTTTTTCCATAGTGGGGGTGCTGGTGGCCAAAATGTAAACAAAGTAACCACCGCTGTACGTATTACCCACTTGTCTACAGGTATTGTTGTAACCTGTCAGGACGAACGTTCTCAATTAAAAAACAGAATGAAAGCTATGGCTGTACTACGCGCAAGATTATTTGACCAGGAACAGCGTAAACAGTCAGCCGAGATAGATCTACAGAGGAGAAAGCAAGTTGGTACTGGTGAAAGGGCGGAAAAAATCCGTACATACAATTTTCCTCAGGATCGTGTAACTGACCATCGCATCAATACCACATTCCACAATCTTCCCCAAATCTTGGATGGTGATTTGAGCGCGATTATAGAAGCGCTTCTTGCACAGGAACAGGTAAAACTACTTGAAGCTGTTCTTTCATGATATTAAGGAACGCTCTATATCAGATTAGGGAGCCTCTCTTAAATAAAGGAATTCAAGATGATTACAAGGAAGCAGAGCTACTACTGTGTCATGCTGTTAATATTTCAAGGATGCAATTATACACAGCTCCTGAGAAAGAGCTTAGTGAAGAACAGATAGTACATCTTCAACAGCTGATTAAAAGACGCCTTAAGCATGAACCAACAGCGTATATTATAAATAACTGCGATTTCTATAAATCCAATTTTTATGTTGATAACCGTGTTCTAATTCCTAGACCTGAGACAGAACTATTAGTAGAAAGAACTATTAATGTTATTGACAAATTGTCTTCTAATGGGAGTCAGTCTGTAATAGCCGATATCGGTACCGGTAGCGGAGTCATTGCTGGCAGCATAGCCCTACAAATAACTAATGTCAGAATATATGCTACAGATATATCAGACCAAGCTCTTCAAGTTGCTCGCTGGAATTTTCATTACCTTGGTCTCAACAACCGCATAGTAACCTTGGTAGGTAACTTACTAGAACCATTGGATGAAAAAGTAAATATAATTGTAGCTAACCTGCCCTACATAACAGAGGATGAAATGATAACATTAGCTCCTGAAAGTAAAATTTTTGAACCAAAGATAGCATTAGATGGCGGCAAAGATGGACTTATGGAAATAAGAAATCTCTTGTATCAGGCCCCTGGAAAGATATTCTCCAACGGTCATATCCTATTGGAGATAGGTTTAAATCAGGATAAAACGCTATGTCCGCTAATACATAAACTTTTTCCTAAAGCAGTTGTTAAGACCATCCCTGATTTATCCGGCATCAAAAGAGTGATTGAAATCGCTGGAGGAATCAATTAGTAATGGTTAGTTCTTATTAGCAGCAGATAGATTGCAATACTGATATGAAGATATTTTAGTGGACAATTCTTTTAATTCGCTGGATATCTAGTGTTTTACCATTTTTTTCATCTATATCCAACAAGATTGCATTAAATTCAACATCACCGCTTCCAACTGACAAACCTCTGTTGATCTGGGTAAGGAATCGATCAAGCACGCCAGAAATATCATCACCAATAATTGATTCTATTGGGCCAACCATACCGATATCAGTAACATAAGCAGTGCCCTTTGGTAGAAGCTGGGCGTCTATAGTTCCTATATGTGTATGGGTACCAAGAACCGCGCTAACCTTACCATCAAGGTATCTACCCATTGCTACTTTCTCTGAAGTAGCTTCAGCATGAAAATCAACTATTATCACCTTAACTGTATTATCTAAATCCTGGAGCAATTGATCCATAGCCCGAAAAGGACAATCAAAGTTCCCCATAAATGTTCTTCCAATCAAGTTAATAATTAAAACTCCCTGGTGTAAACAATATCCACGGCCAGGAGCAGCAGGGGGATAGTTTAGAGGACGCAGAATAGCCAGATCACTATCTAAATATGGATATATCTCTTTATGCGACCAAATATGATTTCCAGAGGTTATTACATTTACACCCGAATTAAAAAGTTCTTTTGCAGTGGAAGGCGTTAACCCAATACCACCGGCGGAATTTTCACCATTAGCAATTATTAAATCAATATTACTTACTAGAATTAAACCTGGTAGCAGTTTATCTAGTGCTTTTCGACCAGGCTTACCAATTACATCTCCTATTACTAATATGCGCAAAGTGCTATTTAATTTCTATCAGATATTTATTATTTTGCATAATCGACCGCTATCGTCTCCCTCACCACTACCACTTTTATTTGTCCCGGGTAGGTCAAAGACTTCTCTATTTTCTGAGAAATGTCACGTGCCAACCTTACTGAATCCAGGTCATCCATTTCTTGTGCTTTAACTAATACTCGAACTTCTCTCCCAGCCTGTATAGCAAAAGTTTTATCAACTCCAGAGAAACTTGCAGCTACATCTTCAAGCTCTTTAATTCTTTTTATGTATTGCTGCATTGATTCACGTCTGGCTCCTGGACGGGACCCACTTATTGCATCAGCCGCAGCAACGATAAAACCCAGAACACTACTTGTTGATGCTTCGCCATGATGTTCAGAAACTGCATGAGCTACTGCTTCCGACTTATCCCATTGTTTAACTAGATCAGCACCTATCATTGCATGAGGCCCTTCCGTTTCATGATCGACGGCTTTGCCAATATCATGAAGCAAACCAGCTTTCCTAGCTATACCAGCCTCAACTCCAATTTCTTCAGCAAGCATACCCGCTAGATAGGAGACTTCCAGGCTATGAGCTAGAACATTTTGCCCATAGCTAGTACGAAATTTCAATTTTCCCAGTAGTTTAATTAGTTCAGGATGTAATCCAGATACATTAGCTTCAAAAGTAGCCTGCTCTCCTTCACGACGGATTATATCTTCCACTTCTTCCTTGGCTTTTCCTACTACCTCTTCAATTCGGGCTGGATGAATACGCCCATCCAGGATAAGCTTATTTAAGGCAATGTATGCAATTTCTCGTCTTACCGGGTCGAAGCTGGATATGGTGACTGTTTCAGGTGTATCATCGATTATAAGATCTACTCCAGTAGCTTGCTCTAATGCTCTTATGTTACGACCTTCTCTTCCTATAAGACGCCCTTTCATTTCATCGCTAGGTAGTGAGACAGTTGAAACGGTAGACTGGGATACTACATCAGTTGCACACCGTTGCATGGCAGTAGCTAAAATATGTTGA
>CAYVML010000079.1:4988-7477 GCA_964452475.1 uncultured Dehalococcoidales bacterium | reverse complement strand
CTGGAGGAATGATAGATAATGCCAGTATCGCCTTCAAGTTCTTCTCTCAGTTCCCCGATGTACTTCCTATACCAGGTATAGAGGAAGTAAGGGAGATAGAGGAGATAGTGAAGGTAATAGAATCTGGCGTAGAAATGACAGAGGAAGAGAGGCAGGAGATGCAGCGAACTAAACAGAAGGTGGGCAGTACTTTCTGTCGGCGCTGTGATTATTGTCAGCCATGTACAGCAGAGATACCAATATCAACGGTCATGCACTTCTCCAGCATCATAAAACGAATGCCTCCTCAGCGGGTATTCACCGGAAGGCTCGCAGCCGCCATGGAAAAAGCCGCCGATTGTGTAGAATGTGGAGACTGCGAAGGGCGCTGTCCCTATCACCTTCCTATCATGGAGATGGTAAGGAAAAATGCTGACTGGTACCAGAAAGAGAAGAAAAAACACCAACAACTTGTATCCTAAATATTGAATGACCTGCTCGTGTCCTTAAGAGAAAATTTCTTTCCCTTGCACTTATCACAAACGTACAGAGCAGAATATAGTAGTTCAGGAGGTCAAAATGCTAAAAGACTTAGTAGCCAAAAACAGAAGTTACCGCCGCTTTTATCAGCATTTTCCAATCACAATGGACGTTCTTAGAGAACTCGTCGACCTGGCACGACTTTCTGCATGCGGGGGCAACTGGCAGCCTCTGAAATATATCCTCTCCTGCACTCCTGAAAAAAATGCCTTAATTTTTCAACACCTGTCCTGGGCTTCACATTACAAAGATTGGTCAGGCCCGGATGAAGGAGAGAGACCATCAGCCCATATCATCATCCTGGGCGATACAGAAATACGGCAGAATTTCCTCTGCGACCATGGGATTGCCGTACAAAGTATCCTGCTCGGTGCAACTGAGAAGGGCCTGGGTGGTTGTATGCACATCTCAATAAACAGGGAAGGCCTCCGCAAGGCCCTCCAGATACCATCCAGATATGAAATCCTGCTGGCGGTGAGCCTGGGCAAGCCAAAGGAAAGGGTAGTCATAGAGACCGTCGGAGACGATGGAAACATTAAGTACTGGAGAGACAATGAAGGGATACATCACCTGCCTAAACGCCGCCTGGAGGACCTAATAATAGAATAGCTTTTAGTCCCAGTTAAGGCTGTCGTTTATATCGTTAAGATATTCCTGTATCTCAGGAGCAAGTTCCACCCCTTCGCTATCTTTTCCACTTTTGCGAGTCTCGTAGTAAGCTTCCAGACGCTCTACTATCTTCCTAAGATATGGCTCACGAGCCATCGTCATACTGACCTGTGCATATTGTCTTTCCGCTTCAGCCCTGACAGGAGCAAGATTAATATTAAAGCCATAAAGTGAGTCAAGAATCTCAAGCAGGCGTAGTTTCCCTGCCCAGTCATGTTCCAACTGCATATATTGTGGTAAATGTACGACTATAGTTGCAACCTCAATACCTAGTATTGCAGCCATTTGTGATATCCGCATGGTTATAGTAGTTGGACCTTCATAATTGCTGTCCTCTACCCCTGCCGTCCTTAATTCCTGTCCCGCGGTTCCTTCCATAATGCCACTAACCACCAGAGGTCTGGTATGCGGGAATAAATCATACATGGCACCAAGTAATAGGTATCTTCGTACTCCGAGCTTTTGTAGCACATCAAGTACTGAAGATACATATATTTCACTTAACATATGTGGCTCCATCAAGTGTAGAAAGACAAAGTCGCTGCCATAAGTCCACCTGGCGTAGTTAATAAAGGTATTCGGTATCTCCGTCTGATGGGAGCCTTCAGATAGCCGTACGTGTGGTCTATAACGAGTGAAATCTAAAAAAGCGCCCGGCACACGCAGTTTCCCCAGCGAACTGGCATCTAGATGCCTTTCAAGTATGGTGATTACAGAACTGGCCGCAGTGCCGGCATCAATCCAAGGTAGCAATACAGCCAGCGCATGTGGATGTTGCAACTCTGGTACAGGTTCTTCAAGCTGAAAGGCACCTATTCTCATAGCTCTATATTATCATCGAGCGTCCACACACACAAATCTCTCTCGGGCATGGAAAGCAGGCTTGATATTCTTAAGTGGGGGATATAGTATTTTAAACATCATATCGATTTCTTAGCAGGAGGCTAAACATGACAACCACCTTTACTTATTACGGTATCTCCTTCTTCCAGATTGAGGCGCAGGGTCATAAACTGCTTGTAGACCCATGTATAACTCATAACCGGCTCTGTCCTATCAAGGTTGAAGACATCACCGGGGCGGATATAATACTGGTTACGCATGGTGCTCCCGATCACATGGGCAATGCCATCGAGATTCAGAAGCGTACCAATGCTATCCTTATATCCGACCCTGCAGTAATAACACATGCTATCAGTAATGGCGTAAAGGCAGACAAAACTATCAGGCTGCTGTGGGGGGACCTGATAGAGGTTGAAGTGGTCAGGGTTATGGGGGTTGAATGCCGTCATATATCCTTC
>CAYVML010000079.1:250-4978 GCA_964452475.1 uncultured Dehalococcoidales bacterium | reverse complement strand
GGATATCTCTCCGGTATGCCACTAAGTTTCGTCATTTATCCAGAAGAAGGGACTGGCATTTACAATGTAGGAGACTCAGCGCTTTTCAGTGATATGAAACTCATTGGCGAACTTTACCAGCCCAACGTTGCCCTTATTCCTATAGGTGGTACGCCTGAACTGACAGGAGGATGGTCACACATGAGGCCTCGCGAGGCAGCCCTCTGCGCCGGCTGGATAAGACCGGAGGTAATCATACCAGTTCACTATGACCCGGCGACAGATGAGGCCAGTCAGTTCAAGAATGAAATAAACAAGCTTCCTATAGATGCACGAGTCATTGCCTTACAGCCTGGAAAAACCTTCTCCTATACCCCACATAAATAATGATGAAATCAGACTGGTACCAGCATTTCTTCTACGGGGTTGTCCTGGATTACTGGCGTAATTTAAATACACCAGAACAAACGCAGCAAGAGACCGATTTTCTGGCAGACATTTTTCCTCTGGAAACAAAACCACATCTACTCGATATCCCCTGTGGCAATGGACGGCATTCGCTGGAGATGGCCTCCAGGGGCTACAGTATGGCGGGTATCGACTTCTCCAGGGAATTCATCGAGGAAGCACGGGAACAGTCTGAGAAGGCTTCCCTGACCGTAGAGTGGGTGATTGGCGATATGAGACAGCTTAGCTGGGAGAAAGCTTTTGATGGGGCTTTTTGTCTTGGCAATAGCTTTGGTTACCTGAGCCACGAGGATACTATCACTTTCCTGGCAGCACTTTCACAAGCCTTGAAGCGTGGTGGCTACTTCGTCCTTGATACCAGTATGGTTGCAGAGTCATTACTGTTCAACCTTGAAGAACACGACTGGGAGCAGGTGGAAGATATCTACCTGCTCATGGAGTATCACTATGACAGCACTAAAAGCTGCCTGCAGACAGAGTACCTCTTCCTACGGAATGGTAACTTTGAAACCAGAACCTCATGGCACCAGATATATACGGTAGCGGAAATCCAGCGTCTACTTGAACAATCAGGATTATCTACCAGAGCTCTGTACAGCTCCCTGGAGTTGGAACCTTTCGAACTTGGTTCCACTCACCTTCTACTGGTAGCAGAAAAAACCAGGTAACTAGTTCAACAGGGACGGCTATCAACCAGTGGTGTTCTGGAGCAGGAAAACTCCCCCCTTTAAAAAATATACTATCTGCTGTTCGCTACCTTTATTTTACAATCCTTCTTCTACTACACAATATAGCCTGTGTTCTTCACGTGCAGCTTTCATACACAGATTGCAATAGATACAGGTAGCCTTCCGCGTATCTCCCGCCTCCCAACGTTCAATAAGATGGGGCTCCCTGATAAGCGGGCGTGACAGCGAAATGTAATCTGCTACTCCCTCGATGGCCAGTCTTTCAGCCACTTTATAGGTACGAATACCTCCTACCAGCATCAGGGGAATTTTAATATGCTCCTTATAGCGCCGTGCCGCCTTGAGGTAATAGACCTCTTCTTCCTCCGTTATTGGGGTATCCTGTCTTACCGAACCATATTTTCCAGAATACCTGGTTCCCCCACTCAGCTCTATAGCATCAATTCCTGCTTTCTCAAGCATTGCCGAGGTCTGTAGCATTTCATCAATAGAGAATCCTCCATCTACAAAATCTTCTGAGTTCATCTTTATTATCACCGGATAGTCATTCCCAACCTCTGACCTAACCCTGCTCAATACTTCCAGGACGATTCGTGCCCTTTTCTCAACACTCCCTCCATAATCGTCTTCTCTTTTATTATAAAAAGGAGAAAGGAATTGACTCATCAGGTAACTATGTGCTGCGTGGAGTTGTATCCCATCGAAACCTGCCTCCCTGGCCCGTATGGCTGCATGCCCAAAATCAACAACAATACGGCTGATTTCCTGTTCTGTCATTGCCCGGCAGAAAGGCCCCTGTTCATTTTTCATCACAGATGGTCCCAGTGGCTCACTCTCTGTCAGCGAAGGATCGGCATGGCAACCGGCATGTGCCAATTGTAAAACTATTTTACCACCGGCACTATGAATGGCTTCCGTCATTCTTAAAAATCCATCAATATGACGGTCGCTATAAATGCCAAGTTGTCCTGGTCCGGCCTGGCCCTCCCGATTGATATATGCATGCCCGGAAATAATCAATCCCACTTTACCACGAGCGAGTTCTACCAGTAATGCAGCTATCTCTTTGGTAGAGAACCCTTCTTTGTCTGCCATTCCATTCCAGGTAGCAGAACGCACAAAGCGGTTTTCCATAGTTATACTCTTGATAATTGTTTTTTCGAATAGCTTTGAATTTTCTATTTTACTTTACCTCCCATCCAATAATACATATTTCCCCTTGCATCAACAGTCCAAACCAGTACTGACACTGTAATCTTTAGCCAGTGTATCCTGGATTGTATATTATAGAAGAACCACCTATCAAATCATTTTTCTTATCACCATGAAAAGTCTATCAAAAAATAAACCTTTAGCAGAATTAACTTGCCTCGACCTCCACTGATAGGTAAAATTAAATCTGTTCGAATGGAAGTGATTTAATGCGCATTGTATTAATAGGGCAGGCAGCTTTTGGAGAGAAGGTACTTCAGAGCCTGGTTGATGGTGGAGAGCAGGTTGTAGGGGTATATACTCCTCCTGAGCCCCCGGGAAAGATAGACCCCCTGAAACAACAGTCAGCTCAACTTGGCATCCCATCTTTTCAACCGGTAACGATGCGTAGTAGCGAGGTATATAAGCAATATTCAATTCTACAGCCGGAGCTGAATATAATGGCCTTTGTAACCAGCATCATTCCTGAGAAGATTCTAATTTATCCTCTTCTTGGCACCATACAGTATCACCCTTCCCTGCTCCCCAGGCATCGCGGTGGCAGCGCTATCAACTGGGCCATTATCAATGGTGAATCCACTACCGGAATCAGTATCTTCTGGCCCGATACAGGGATAGACACCGGTCCCATTCTGCTACAGAAACAGGTGGAGATTGCTCCCAATGATACCCTGGGAACACTCTACTTCAACAAGCTATTTCCATTGGGAGTTACGGCAATACTTGAAAGCATCGAGCTGATAAAGAGAGGGACAGCTCCGAGAATTCCACAGGAGGAAGCAAAGGCTAGCTATGAAGGGTTTTGCACAGATAGAAATACCCTGATTGACTGGGAACAGCCTGCCGGAGTAATCTATAATCTTATTCGAGGAGCTGACCCACAACCAGGCGCTTCGACCAGGTACGGTGTTTTAAAGCTCAAGCTATTCGCTGCCGAACTGCTCTTAAGGAATTATGCTGTTCTTCCTGGAGAGATAGTCGATATAAACAACAGCGGCTTCGTAGTATCAGCAGAAGATGCTGCAATACTGGTTAAAAAAGTAAGGCCAGAAGGCTCAGCGAAGATGGCAGCGGCGGACTATGCCCGACAGGCAGGGTTACAAATTGGAAGTAGACTGGGCAATAGGCAGGCAAAATCTCCTGTTTAAGGCTAACTATTAACGCCGCAGAGTAGCGTTATCCTGGGGCATATAACCCAGATCTCTTTTTGCATTGGAGATATCCCAAAATCTGCCGGTATTGTCAGATACACCATAATAAATGCCAAATTTAATATCTGATTCTATCGCTTTTTGAAATAACTGGATTAAATCACGGTGGCTCAGCCACGTTTTCATATGACGCTCCTGTCTGGTTGGATCATCGTGATCTCTGACTGTTCCTATCCTGAGACATATAGACTCTATACAATACCTGTCATAAAACTGCCTGGCCACCGCTTCTCCATATACCTTGCTCGAACCATAATCTCCATCAGGCCTCACTTCTTGTATTACAGTTATCATCTCAGGATTCTGCTGCTTATGAAGCGTGGGAGGTATGCCTTCATAGCCCCCGGTCGCATGATTGGAACTGGCAAAAATGACCCGCGGAACAGAGAATCTTTTCGCCATCTCATAAACATTTCTCAACCCGATAATATTGCTTTTCAGTATGGACTCCCATGGCGCATCATCGCGAGCATCTCCCGCAAGGTGAATTAATACATCAACCTTCCCCATACAACTGAAGACAGTCTGCAATGTTTCTATATCAGCTATATTGGCCTGGAAATAATTATTCAGTTGCAGCTTACGCCTGCCAAGGCCAAAAATAATATAGTCACGACTTAAGGCTTTTTTAAGAATATTACCGATTATGCCTTCTGACCCTGTCATAAGTACAGTCTTTTTCATTTTGTATTAAAAAACCCTCCCATGTGTATCTTTAAATTCTATGCCTTTAAGGCTACCTTTTGTCAATCACTTGAGATAGAGAGATGATATACCTTATAATCATGATTTAAGTAGCTCTAGTGAAAAAACAAACTATAATTATAGTAATTAGCCTGATAAGCATTCTGGCCCTGCTTTTACCTACTGGTTGTGAGCGTAACTATGACCCGACAGCAGAGAACTCCCAGGGGAATTCGCAATCATTCGAGCCGTTTACCATATCGGGTGAGGGGAAGGTCAAATCTGAGCCATTTAAAATTCCTGACAGGCAATGGATAGTGGACTGGTCATATACATCCGATACCCCTGACATAGCAATCTTCAACGTCTTCATATATCTGAACAGGCGGATACAATATTTTGTTGCAGAAATCAAGCCAACCCCTGAAAACAGCGGCTCGCAGGAGATTCACTTCGGGCCAGGTGAGTATTTCATCGAAGTTAAT